>JAIRSA010000031.1 GCA_031255695.1 Eubacteriales Family XIII. Incertae Sedis bacterium
GCGGCGGCCAGGAGGACTGCGCCAGCGCTAACTATGGTCTTTTTTGCGGAAAATAATGTTTTCATTGATTTTACTCTCCTTCTAATTATTGTTGTTTTTTAGGTTGTTTTTGATGAACGCCAAACAAGTCAACGATTAGGCCTATCGCGCACGGTGGGGATGTGCGCCATACGCTGCATCGTTTAGGGGGGGTGCCCGCTCAGAGAAATCAATACCATGATATTTAACCTCCTGTATATTGATATAGTTATAGGATAACTTAACCAACCAATAGCTAGGCTAGGCCCACAGTCAGACAGGCCGTTGTCTCGGCTCCCCTAATTTCGTATGGATTCTGGCACCCTCTTATCCCGGCCGCCAGGCGCGGCCATGTACCCCCAAGATGTGTAAATTTGACAAAAACTCATAAAACTATTTAGATTCAAATCGCGGTTGCCGTATATTCGACGCCTGCGCCGCTGCCCGAAAATCCAGCGCCGGGCAGTCGCAGAACCCCCATCCGCGTATCTTGCCGTACCTATAAAGTCATCTCTATTATATCCGATTTGCTCAATTCCTGTCAATAAAAACTTAATTGGTCTGGTAAATAAAAGTTGGGCCGATATCCGGCGGCGGGCATATATCTGGCTAGGCTTGCCAATTATTGAAATTCCACTTGAATAAATGCCTGTTTTGTGTATATAATATTCTTCAAACGGCGGCGCGGCGGCGCCACAGCAAAATTTATACAAGAGGTGATGCGAAATGATAGAGATCAGATGGCACGGCAGGGGCGGGCAGGGCGCCAAGACGGCCGCCCTGCTGCTGGCGGACGCGGCTTTCGCCACCGGGCTGTATGTCCAGGGCTTCCCTGAGTACGGGCCGGAGCGCATGGGCGCCCCCATAACGGCTTACAACAGGCTTGACAGCAAGCCCATACGCGTCCACTCAAATATCTACAGCCCCGATATCGTCGTGATCGTGGACGAGTCGCTGATCGGCCCTGTGGATGTCACGGCGGGGCTTAAAAGCACCGGCTCCGTGATCGTCAACACCGACCGGCCGCCGGCCGCTGTCAGGGAGATGTTCGCGGGCTGCACGGGGGCCGTCTACGCGATAGACGCCAACGAGATATCCACGCGGGCCCTGGGCCGCGCCCTGCCCAACACGCCCCTGCTCGCCGCCGTCGCGCGGCTTTCGGGGATCATGCCTGAGGATGAGTTCATACGGAACATGCGGGATTCATTCATGCATAAATTCTCTTCCAAACCAGAGGTCATAGAAGGCAACATGAACGCGATCAAGGAAGCCTGGAAAGGAGCTGTATTGTTATGAGCACAAGGAACCTGATGGAGAACATGACCGAGAGTTCCGGATGGCGGGATCTGAGCCCCGCCGCGCAGGTCTTCGGCGAGGGCAACTCCGTCTTCTTCAACACCGGCGACTGGCGCTCCGAGACGCCGGCATGGAAGCGCGATCAGTGCAGGCAGTGCCTGCTCTGCTTCCCCGTCTGCCCTGACAGCTCCATACCGGTGCAGGGCGGCAAGAGGGGCGATTTCGACTTCGGGCACTGCAAGGGCTGCGGGATCTGCGCCAAGGCCTGCCCATTCGGCGCCATTTCCATGGGCGCGGCGGTGAAAGGAGGCGACAGATGAGCAAGCGCGACAGGCTTTCAGGGAACGAGGCCGTGGCCACGGCCATACGCCAGATCGATCCGGATGTCATAGCGGCCTTCCCCATAACGCCCTCCACCGAGATACCGCAGTACATATCGTCGTTCAAGGCCGAAGGGCTCATAGGCACCGAGTTCGTCACCGTCGAGTCCGAGCACAGCGCCATGTCGGCCTGCATCGGGGCCAGCGCCGCCGGGGCGCGCGCGATGACGGCCACAAGCTCGGCGGGCATGGCCCTCATGTACGAGCTGCTGTACGTGGCGGCCTCGGACAGGCTGCCCATAGTCATGGCGGCGGTCAACAGGGCCCTCAGCGGCCCCATCAACATCAACGCCGACCATTCGGACTCCATGGGCGCGCGTGACTCCGGCTGGATACAGATATACAGCGAGAACGCGCAGGAGGCCTACGACAATATGCTCATGGCCCACCGCATCGCCGAGCACCCCGACGTGATGCTGCCCGTCATGATATGCCAGGACGGCTTCATCACCAGCCACGCGGTGGAGAACGTGGTCATAGAGGACGACAGTTTCGTGAAGGGCTTCGTGGGCGAGTACCGCCCGGAGAAATACCTGCTGAACCCGGACGAGCCCCTGGGCGTCGGGCCCTACAGCGTATCCATCTTTTATATGGAAATAAAACGGCAGCAGTTCGAGGCCATGTCCAAGGCCCGCGCCGTCATCGCGCAGGTCAGCGCCGACTTCACGGCGCAGACGGGGCGCGAGTACGGCATGCTGGAGAAGTACCGCATGGACGGGGCCGAGCTGGCCATCCTGATCATGAGCTCCGCCGCAGGCACGGGCAAGGACGCCGTGGACATACTGCGCGCGAAGGGGGTGAAGGCCGGCCTGGTGAAGCTGCGGGTGTTCCGGCCCTTCCCCGCCGAGGATGTCGCCGAGGCGCTGGGCGGGCTCAAGGCGCTGGGCATCATGGACAGGAGCGACGGCTTTTCGGCCTGCGGCGGCCCGCTGGGCGCGGAGGTCAGGGCGGCGCTCTACGGCAAGGCGGACGGCATAAGGACTATAAACTATATATATGGCCTCGGCGGCCGCGACATGCGGACGGAGGATTTCGAGCATATATTCGGCGAGCTCGCCGCCATGCGGGACGGCGGGGAGGCCCCTGATTGCAGATACCAGGGCGTCAGAGAATAGAGGAGGGTTTTTTCATGGCTTACAACACTTACAGCCTCAAGGAGGCCGCCAACAGGCCGGAGCGCCTGGTCGCGGGCCACAGGATGTGCGCAGGCTGCGGCGGGCCCGTGGCCGTCCGCGCCGTGCTGAGGGCGCTGCGGCCGGAGGACCGCGCGGTCGCCTGCGTCGCCACCAGCTGCCTCGAAGTCTCTTCGTGCACCTACCCGTACACCTCGTGGCGCGACTCCTTCCTGCATACGGCCTTCGAGAACGCGGCGGCCTCGGCCAGCGGTGTGGAGGCCGCGTGCGCGGCCCTGCGGAGGCGCGGCAAGATCGAGGACGAATACAAGATCATAACCTTCGGCGGCGACGGCGGCACCTATGACATAGGCTTCCAGTCGCTGTCCGGCGCCATGGAGCGCGGGACGGACATGGTGTATGTCTGCTACGACAACGAGGCCTATATGAACACGGGCATACAGCGCTCGTCTTCCACTCCGGCCTTCGCCGACACGACGACTTCGGCCACGGGGCCCAAGTCCGCCGGGAAGCCACAGTACAAGAAGGATCTGACGAAGATCATGGCCGCGCACCACATACCCTATGTGGCGCAGACCACCTTCATCGGGAATTTCAAGGACATACACCGCAAGTCGGAGACGGCCATATACACGGCGGGCCCGGCCTTCCTGAACGTGCTCGCGCCCTGCCCGCGCGGCTGGCGCTACGAGGCCTCGGATCTCATGGAGATCTGCAAGGCCGCCGTCGAGAGCTGCGTGTGGCCGCTGTTCGAGGTCGTGGACGGCGAGTGGATCCTGAACTACGAGCCCAAGAAGAAGCTGCCCGTGACGGACTACCTGCGGCTGCAGGGCCGTTTCAAGCATCTGTTCGAGCCGGGGAAAGAGGATATCCTGGAGGCGATCCAGGACGATATAGACCAGAGGTGGGAAGAGCTGAAGGCCCTGTGCGATATGGCATAGGGCGGCACGTGGCGCCTCCTGCGGCGTAGGCGCTGGCAAGGGCCAGGCTCGCAGGCTCTTCATGGCTTAGACCGGCGTAGGGCGGCGCATGGCTTTCTGCGGCGCATGCCCGGCGTAGGCCGGCGCGTGGCTGTAGCATAGGCATAAAAAGGGGCGGCCCGCGCCGCCCCTTTTGCATTATCCTACAATACTTTCTATTAGCACTTTCTATAGCACTTTCTACAGCACTTTCGAGAGGAAATCCCTCAGCCGCGGGTTTTCGGGGCTGTCGAAGAAGGCGCCCGGAGGGGCTTCCTCCAGTATCCTGCCCTCGTCCATGAACAGCACCCTTGTCGCGACTTCACGCGCAAAACCCATCTCATGGGTCACTATGACCATCGTCATGCCCTGCTCCGCAAGCGCCTTCATGACCGAAAGCACCTCGCCCACCATCTCCGGATCGAGGGCGGATGTCGGCTCGTCGAAGAGCATCACGCGCGGGTTCATGGCCAGGGACCTGACGATCGCTATGCGCTGTTTCTGCCCGCCCGATAGCATGTTCGGGTATTCCTGCGCCTTGTCTGCGAGGCCCACCTGATCAAGCAGCTCCATGGCCTTCTTCTCCGCCGCGGCCGTGTCCATGAGGCCGAGCTTCCTCGGCGCCAATGTTATATTGCCCATCACCGTCAGATGCGGGAACAGGTTGAAGTGCTGGAAGACCATGCCCATGCGCCTGCGCAGCATATTCACGTCATAGCGGCGGGCGGTTATCAGCTCGCCTTCGAAATAGATCTCGCCCCCGTCCGGCGTCTCCAGCAGGTTGAGGCAGCGCAGGAGGGTGCTCTTGCCTGAGCCCGATGGCCCCACGACCACGATCTTCTCCCGCGCGCCTACATGGGCGCTCACGGAATCCAGCACAGTCACGCCATTGAAGGACTTGCTAAGCTTTCTAACGTCTATCACTTTTCTGTAGCTTCCTTTCCATGGCGCCTTGCAGCGCGGTCAGCCCCACCACCAATATCAGGTAGATCAGCGCCACCGACAACAGCGGGAAGAAAGGCTGCATGGTCCTGCTCCTGACCAGATCCGCCGCCTTCGTGAGGTCGATCACCGTTATGTAGCCTGCCACTGAGGTCTCTTTCAGCAGTGTTATGAATTCGTTGAAGAGCGCGGGCAGCGTGTTCTTTATGGCCTGCGGCATGATCACGTGGCGCATGGTCATGATCTCCGTCAGGCCCAGGGAGCGGCCCGCCTCTGACTGGCCCTTGTCTATGGACATGATGCCGGCCCTGACGATCTCCGCCACGTAGGCGCCCGAATTGAGGCCGAAGCCTATCACCGCGACGGTGAGGCCGCTCTTGATGTTCACCAGCACCAGATAGTAGAGTATCATCAGCTGGACCACCACGGGCGTGCCCCTGAACACCGTCACGTACATCTCGACGAAGAAGCGGGCGATCTTGAGCTTGCCCGTCCTGTAGCTGTACACCTTGACCACGGCCAGCACAATGCCGATGGCCACGCCTATGACGACAGCGAACATGGCTATCGTCAGCGTGGCCACAAAACCGTCGATAAATATCTTGTAGAAGTCGTTCTCTATGAACGACCTCCTGAAACCTTCCACTAGGAATGCCATTTTATGCCCCATCCTGCCGTTCCGGCATTACTCCGAATACTGCTGGATGTAGTGCTCGATCAGCCCGTCTTCCACCATTTCGCCGACCACTTTGTCGATCACGGCAAGCAGGTCCTCGTTGCCCTTGGCCACCGCCACGGCGAACTGTTCCGTCATGGGCGTGCCGGCGCTGTAGATGAAGGGCTTCGCGGTGTAGCCCGGATTCTCGCCGGCCAGCGCTATGGCCACCAGCTCGTCTATGACAACGGCGTCAAGCCTGCCGTTCAGGAGGTCCTGCATGGCGATGGGGGCACTCGTGTACTGCCTCAGCTCGGCACCCCCTTCCGCCTTGAGCACGCCGACGTTGATCTCGTCCTCTACGAGCATGGAGCCCGTCGTGCCTGTCTGGACGCCTATGGTCTTTGTCGCCAGATCCTCGACGAAACGTATCCCGCTGTCTTCCGGTATGATCAGGTACTGCACCGAATCGACGTAGGGTACCGAGAAATCGACTTCCCGCTTGCGGTCTTCCGTCACCGTTATGCCGGAAATGCCCACGTCGCCCTTGCCTGAAGCTATGGATGCCACCAGCCCGCCGAAGTCGGCGTTCACGACTTCCAGCTCCACGCCGATCTCGTCGGCGATGGCGCGCCCTATCTCGACGTCCACGCCCACTATGTCGTTGCCGTCCAGGAACTCATACGGCGGGAACTCGGCGTTCGTGTACATGACTATATAGCCTGCGTCCTTGATCTGGCTGAGCTTGCCGGTTTTCGTCGAGGGCTTGCCGGTCTCTGGATCGATCTGATCCGCATCGCCTCCGCCGCCTCCGCATCCGGCCATGGCCACAGCCACAAGCAGCAATACCGCAATAAATCTAAATTTCTTCATTTCAATCCACTCCTTTTGTCCATTCCTTTTGTCCTGTCCTAAGTATTGGGGCACGTGCCGCCCCAGCCGGGGCTGCCCCAGCCCTCGCCGCCTGTCCCATTCTGCGGCGCCCCGCCGGGCTGTACCGGTCCTAGCCGGCTCAGTCCGCGCCGCCTCTGACGGCGCCTACGATCTCATTATACCACTTGGCGGCCTCTATGTACGAATCGCTTATCAGTTTGTCGCTGAGGCTGTGCATGGCGGCGAATGCCGCTATCTCGTCCCAGTTGGCGTATTCGTAGTTGGCGAAGAACGCGATCATGTCCGAGAACGGGCCGCCCATGCCCATCAGCGATTCCCGGATCTCGTCGGCGATCGTTATCTCCTCGAATATCTCTTCCTTGCTTTTTTCCAGGGCCACATGCAGCAGGGAGAGCAGGCCGACGGTGAAGACGTGCTTTGGGTTGCGCCTCGGCTTGAAGTGGGGCGCCAGCAGCTCGCCGAAGCGGGCCCTCACAAGGGAGAGCCTCACCAGCTCAAGCGGGGCATCGGCCGCCACCCCGCGCAGCGCGAGCGTCGCTATCCATTTCTTCAGGTTGTTTTCGCCCAGTATGGCCACTGCCGCCTGCACGGACGTGACCCTGTTGCGCAGCCCAACGGCGGCGGAGTTCAGCAGCCTGAGCAGTTTGTACGACATGGCGACGTCGGTGGCTATCAGGTCGCTGATCTCTTTGAAATCCACGTAGCCATCGTCGCTGGTAAGCCTGAGCAGCTTGATATAGTTCATCCGCAGGGGATGTACGTCCTTGATCTTCTTGGTCTCTGGCGGCAGGCTGAAGAAGAAGCCCTGGAACAGCCTGAAGCCCTGGCCGGCCGCGGCGGCGAAGTCCTTGGGCGTGTCGACGCCCAGCGCGACGAAGCGCTTGCCTGGGCATGCGGCGATCAGCTGCTGCCAGCCGCCGCCCTTGGCTGCGGCCGCCTGCCATCCGCCCACGCCCTCCGCGCCGATCTTGATGTAGTCGGCGAGCCCCAGCAGCTCCGCCGAGATCTCCTTCCCGCTGGGATCGACGGCTGCAAGGGTGTAGCCGTAGCCCTTCAGCTCGCTGTAATGATCCAGCTCGCCCGGTTCCGGCTGCCGCCCCTTCGTCTGGATCTGCACTACGAACTTGTCCTTTGGCAGGCCGCTGCGGACTGCCGCGTTCAGAAGCTGGACAGAATACGAGATGAAGTAGCATGTGTCGCCCGCCATCACTGAAAGATCCACGACATCCATAGTCCGGTCAAACTCTGTGAGGTTGACCTCGTCCTCCAGATCCTTGCCCTCGTTGCCCCTGTCGATCAGCTCGTAGCCGAAGGTGTCGCCGTCTTCATCGAGTATTGGCTGTATATTTATGTACAGATCCTTGAATTTCTTGGCTGCGTCGTACTGTTCCTCGAAAAGCACAAGCCTGGCGCGCCCGGCCGCCTTCGCCTTGTATAGGGCGATGTCCGCCTTCCGCAGAAGCTCCGGGAAGTTATGCCCATGTTTGGGGAAAAATGACGCCCCCATGCTTATTGTGCATGAGAGCTCGATGTTAGGCATGGTATATGACATGAGGGCGCCCGCGAGCAGATCGGCAAAGTGGGCGCACAGCCCGGCGTCGCCATCCTCAAACTCGTCGGCGCCGCACGAATACAGCAGCACGAACTCGTCCCCGCCCAGCCTGTAGAGGTGCCCTGAGAAGACCTGGTTCTCCTGTAGGCGCGAGGTTATCCTGCGCAGCATCACGTCGCCCGTGTTGTGCCCGTAGGTGTCGTTGATGCTCTTGAAGTTGTCGAGGTCGAACAGCGCTATCACCCCGCACAGCTCGCCGCTCACGATCCGCTCCCGGATCCTTTCGAAGTCCTCCCTCAGTTTCTGCCTGTTCGGGACCCCTGTCAGCTGGTCTATATACGCGAGGTTATAGAGCTTCAGGCTGTTCTCCTTCTCTTCGTCGATATTCCTGACGCTCAGCACTATGCATTCTTTGTCGTCAACCCAAACGGCGGGCCGGCTCACGCCCGCGTACCCGCTGCCATTGACGTCCTCGATCTCAAACGAGAACTCGTAGTTTTCATCTTCAAAGCACAGCTCGAAAAGGCCTGGGAAAATGCTGGCATAGCCGTTCTGGAAATCGCGCCGCATGTCGCCGCCCACGTCAAGCCGCCCATTCGCCGCCTCATTCATGAACAGGACCCTTTTGTCACGTTTCCCGACCACGACCACATCCATATCGAATGAGTCCAGTATCCCCCCGAGGATGCCCTCAAGCTGCTGTCTCTTGTTGCCGTTCAATATCATATCATACTTAACTCCCAATCATAGGATCATTGCTAAATTATAGCACAAACGCGGCCAATATTCAAATCAATTGTAGATTATTATTCAATAATTCCTTAGCTGAGGCCCCGCTGGCCCCTGGGCGGCGCCTGTGGCAGGGCGGCATACGGGGCCGGCGCCCAGGCCCCGCGTCCGGGCGGCATGGGGGAAATGCGCATTTGTGGGCATTTTAAGTGAAATTATCCAGGAAATTTTGAAAACCGGCCAGAAAGCTGGTCTTTACGATTGACAATCTTAGTATAATAATTTAAAATATAATAGTAATGACAATCAAATTGCGCGGTAGGGGCGATCTGGCGTACAGTTTTTTTGTCAAAAAATCAAAACGTATGAATAGAAGGGGTGTGAATACGTGGATATTTCGTCAATTGCCGGCATTATCATCGGTGTGGTAGCCGTTGTCGTCGGTATGCTTCTCAAGGGGGTTTCTTTCGATGCGTTGCTGAATCCGGCCGCATTCTTGATTATCATCGTTGGCACTGTAGGCGCGGTGACAATAGCTACTCCTCTTAACGAACTGAAGAATATCGGCAAGCTTTTCGGCGTTCTGTTCACCGGAGCAAAGTTCATGTCTGCCAACGAGGCCATCGAAAAGATCCTGTCATTCGCCGAAATGGCGCGCAGGGAGGGCCTGCTTGTGCTGGAAGCCAAGATACAGGAGGAGACCGACCCTTTCCTTATACGGGGGCTGCAGCTTCTTGTCGACGGCGTTGACAGCGACCAGCTGGCGGAATCGATGGAGGCTGATATATCGGCCATGGAGAACCGCCATGCGGCGAATGCCAACATCTTCTCACAGGCAGGGACCTACGCGCCCACGCTGGGCGTGCTCGGCGCGGTGCTTGGGCTTATAGCCGCCCTCGGCAACATGGAGGACATAGAGCTGCTGGGGCACGCGATCTCGGCGGCCTTCGTCGCGACATTGCTGGGGATATTCACAGGCTATGTGCTATGGCACCCGATGGCCAATAAGCTCAAACGGAAATCCAGGCAGGAAGTGCTGGTCAGGACGATAATCATGGAAGGCATAGTAGGCATCTGCCGCGGCATGAACCCGCGCATGCTGAAAGACAACCTCTCCAACTACATTGCCGCGAAGGACCGCGAAACCGCGTCGTAGCCGCAGGCATCCACGAGGCATTCCCTGGAATGGGGATGCTGTGGCGGCCGCATAGGGCTGGACGGCGCCTTGCTTGTATGTAATGCAATCCGTAATAGATAATGGGATAGGGGAATTATGGCTAAGAAAAAACACGGGCCTCCGCACGAGGAGCACGCCGACGAGAGCTGGCTCATTCCTTACGCTGATCTGCTTACTCTGTTGCTAGCGCTCTTTATCGTGCTTTTCGCTTCAAGCTCAATAAACGAAGAAAAATACAATGCGGTGGCGGAAGCCTTCTACACTGAGTTCAATGGCTTCTTTTCCGAGCTGCTTTCCAGCGGCATAGGGGGCGACGGCTCCGGCGACATGGGCGATCTGCAGCTGCCCTACCCCGACGCGGGGAAGGAGGGCGAGGCCGGCGACGAAGAGAAGGCGGCCGCTGAGGCTGCGGCGCGCCAGCTGGGCAATCTCTACGAGTCGCTTGCAGAATACGTCTCGGACAACAACCTCCAGGATACGATAGCGGTCGAGTTCCAGGGGGAAAACGTGCTTGTCACTCTGAAAAACGATGTCTGGTTCGAGTCGGGCAGCGCTGAGGTCACTGCCGGCATGTACAGCCAGGGGCAGATGCTCGCCAACCTGATACAGTCAAACCAGACGCCATCGAGCCCGCTTGAGGTCATAGTGGCGGGCCATACCGACAATGTGCCGTCCAACTCGGCCAGATATCCGTCCAACTGGTATCTGAGTCTGGTCCGCGCCGTCAATTTCCTGACGGTGCTGCTTTCGGACGGCGATCTCAACCCATCGTACTTCAGCACGCGCGGCTACGGCGAATACCACCCCATAGCTTCGAACGATACTGCGGAGGGGCGCCAGCAGAACCGCCGCGTCGAGCTGCTCATATCGAGGCCGCGGGTGATAACCCCGCCTGACAGCCTGCTTATCGACGCATTGCAGGAAAGGGCCGCGCAGCAGGCGGCCGGCAACTGACCGGCCGGCGCTGATGGGGCGGCCGGCCGGGGGCAGCAGGCCGGCAACAGCCACTGGCGCCGCTGGGGCGGCGGAACGGCGACGGCAGCCAAAGTGTACACGAAAAAACAGGGTACCGCTCGCGGATGCCCTGTTTTTTGCTGTTGGGGCAGCGGGCTGACGTCGCCCGGCGCCTGTTGGGGCGGCAGGCTGACGTCGCCCGGAGCACAGTATTAGACCGCCTTGAATGCCTCATCCAGGTCGGCTATGATGTCGTTTATGTTCTCCGTGCCTATGGAGAGCCGGATCGTGTTGGGCCTGATGCCCTGCTCCGCCAGTTCCTCTCCCGTGAGCTGCGAATGCGTCGTGCTCGCGGGATGGATCACGAGCGACTTCACGTCGGCCACATTCGCGAGCAGCGAGAATATCTCCAATCTATCGATAAAGCGCCAGGCCGCTTCCGCCCCGCCCTTGATCTCAAACGTAAATATGCTGCCTGCGCCGTCCGGGAAATACTTCTTGTACACCTCGTGGCTGGGCTGCCCCGGTATGGACGGGTGGTTGATCTTATCCACCTTCGGCTGGCCCTTCAGGTACTCTATGACCTTCAATGTATTCTCGATGTGCCTCTCTATCCTGAGCGAGAGCGTCTCCACGCCCTGGAGCAGCAGGAATGAGCTGAACGGCGCGATGGCCGCGCCGGTATCCCTCAGCAGCACGGCGCGGATCCGCATGACGAATGCGGCCGGCCCGACGGCCTTCGTGAAGGATATGCCATGGTAGCTGGCGTTCGGCTCTGTTATATGCGGGAATTTTCCGCTCGCTTCCCAATCGAATTTGCCGCTGTCAACGATGATCCCGCCCAGCGTCGTGCCATGCCCCCCGAGGAATTTGGTCGCCGAGTGTATTACTATATCCGCCCCATGCTCGAAGGGCCTGAGCAGGTATGGCGATGTGAAGGTATTGTCCACGACCAGCGGTATCCCGTTCTTGTGGGCGATGGCAGCGACTTCCTCGATATCGATCACATTTGAGTTTGGGTTCCCCATAGACTCGATGAAGATCGCTTTGGTGTTCGGCTGTATGGCCTTTTCGAAACTGCCTGCCTCGTCCGGGTCGGCGAATGTCGTCGTGATCCCATAGTTCGGCAGTGTGTGCATGAGGAGGTTGTAGCTCCCGCCGTATATCGTTTTGGCCGATACGATATGATCGCCCGCAATGGCCAGATTCTGGATGGTGTAGTCGAGCGCCGCAGCGCCCGATGCCACCGCAAGCGCCGCGACGCCGCCTTCCAGCGCCGCAATGCGCTGTTCGAATATGTCCTGTGTGGGGTTCGTCAGCCTTGTATAGATATTGCCGGCGTCCACAAGCCCAAACCTCGCCGCCGCGTGCTCTGAATTGTGAAAAACATAAGAAGTCGTCTGGTAGATCGGTACCGCCCTGGAGTCCGTAGCCGGATCCGGCATCTCCTGCCCGACGTGTACCTGCTTTGTCTCGAATCTCCATTTGTCTTTGTTAACTGACATATCATCACCTCGCTTTATATTCCCTGCATTCTATCTGACAGGCAAACAAAAATTTATGCTGCCCGCCGGCCCGCCGCGCGAAAACAATGCCTTGCCCTTCACAGGCTTTGTTTCCGCATGGCATGAGTCATATGCCGCGGCCGCTGTCATGCCCCCCGCCGCCTCCATTCCCGCCATCATCCCCGCCATCATCGTCCCCGCTTTCGCCGTCTTTCTGCGGGCGCGTGTCGGGATTGTGTATGAAATGATTGACCCCTATGCCCATACCGATGCCGACAAGTGTGTCGGCGAGCCGCCTGACGCTGTGCGCAAATGGCGTCTCAGATGTCTGCCCCATCGCTATAACAAGGAACACGACGCAGCCCATGACTATGGCATTGCTTATTTTAAGGACGTTGCACGTCACGATGAGCACTATTATCCCCAGTGAGATCATCGCTATGACAAGGTAGGGGTTCTTGAAAAAGGCGTCCAGATACAGGAATATCATGCCCATCAACGCGCCGATGAATGTGCCCAGAAATCTGTTGAGCCCATTCGAGAATGTCTTTTCCATGGAGTCCTGCATGCATATTATGGCGGCTATGCAGGCCAGAAACGCGTCGAACCTTGTCGCGATCCCATATACTTCGAAGAAATGGTATACGGTCAGGCAGAGGAAGACCACCAGGGCCGTCTTCACCGTCCGCATGCCTACAGGAGATACTATTTTCCTGCTTTTTTCATTTTTTTCCATACTGATTTTTGATCCTATCTATCTGTCTTGCCGCGGGGCGGCCCCCGTCCTGCCGCGCTTCCGCATCTGGCGGCGGCGTGGCGGCCTTGCTGCGGGGTGGGCCCCCTTACTGCGGGGCAGGCCCCTCTGCGCCGGCCTCGTCGATCATCCCGGCGCGCGGTTTTGTGCTATACATGAACAGTTTGGGCAGGCGCTGCCCGAACCTGCATATGACCTCGTACTTTATGGTGCCCGCATGGCCGGCGATCTCCTCCGGCGAGATGGCCTTGCCGCCCTGCGAGCCCATGACTATGGCTTCGTCGTATTCCTTCACGCCTGGCACGTCGGTAAGGTCTATCATGCACTGGTCCATGCATATGGTGCCGACGATGGGCGCGTAGCAGCCGTTCACTATCACCCTGCCCCGCCCGGTAAGCACGCGCGGCAGCCCGTCCGCATAGCCCAGCGGCAATGTCCCTATGAGGCTCTCCCTTTCCGTCGTGAATGTGGCGCCGTAGCTGACCGAAAAGCCTGGGGGCACCTTCTTCAGCAGGACGATGTTGGCCTTTATGCACATCGCGGGCCTGAGCGGCAGGCTTGCGGCATAGACGCCACCGTCCGGGTAGTAGCCGTAGATCACGATGCCTGGGCGCACGCCCTCATACAGGCTTTCCGGGAAGTTGAGCATAGCCGCGCTGTTCGCCATGGTACGGTAGCCGGCCGGGACGCCCGCAGCCTCGATCCCCTGCGTGAAGCGCCCGAATTCCGCTATCTGCGCCCTGGCGTAGGCCCTGTCTCCGTCCTCTGCGGTGGCAAAATGCGAGAAGAAGCCTTTGATCCTGATGCCGGGGAGGCGGCTGATCGCCTGTATGGCGCCAATGCTTTCCTGCGAATGCATGAAGCCCACGCGGCCCATGCCCGTCTCCAATGCGACAAAGATCTCGACAGGGGCGGCGGGACCTGCCTCGCCACCGCGCCCAGCCACACTGCCGCGCCCGCCATCGCCGCGCCGCTCGGGGCCTGCGCCGGCGGGTTCTGCGCCGGCAAGCTCCGCGACGGCGGCCGCGGAAATGGCGGCCGCGTCCTGGGCTGTGGAAACCACCGGCGTCAGCCCATACCTGACGATCTCCTTTTCGTTGCCCCTCGGCGTAAGGCTGAGTATGACTATCGGGAGTTTCACGCCGGCGTCGCGCAGGGCCACGGCCTCCTGCAGCGTGGCCACGCCCAGGCGCTCCACGCCTTCCCCCTCAAGGGTTTCCGCGACCCTGACCGCGCCATGCCCATAGGCGTCGGCCTTCACCACGCCTATCACCTCGCTGGCCCCGGCCATTCTTTTGATCGCGCGGATATTATGCCTTATGTTGTCCAGATCTATTTCCGCCCAGGCGGTCCTGCGTTTTTGCCTTATGTAGCTACTGTCGCTGCTCATCTATATACACCTTCATGAACCTGGCGGCCGAACGTGTTTCCGCCGGGGTCATATCGAATTTCCAGACGCCTTTGATGTTGCGCATGTTGGCGCCGTCGCCTGATCTGTAGCTTTCGAGTTTGTCCCCGTATTTCGCGAAAAGCGCCTCGTACATCCTGCGCCTGTCAGGCGAAAAGCGTGAGACATAGGCGACCAGCAGTTTCCGCGAATGCCCCGGCATGACCATGCCCCTGGCGGCGTCTTCCCTCGCCTGGCGCCGGATCAGCCCTTCCCACTCGCCCTCGCTCAATGGCGACTGCGCCTTGCTCGGTATCTTGTCCCAGTCCGGCCTGCCCGGCAGCCTTCCCGTAATGTCCTGATGCGTGACGCGGCAGCGCATCACCGCGCCCTGCCCTGATATGCCTCCCCGCCCTGGGACAGCGCCCTGCCCGGACACGCCCTTGCGGCGTTCCGGCACTCTCCCCGGCCTATTTGAAGTAATCCTGATGGCATTCACCCCCTGCCCCTTTGCGTGGACGCCGCGCACATTGCAATAACTTGCCACAAACAATATTATAATAGAAATCGTCCATAAAATCCATTAATTTTGCTTTATATATGCAACTATTTATGTTATACTATTTGTAATACTAATTCGCGTTCAAAATATCCTGCGATGCGAATCGGTAGCTAATATTTTCGATTATCCGTCCAATCTTTCGGACGGAGCCAAACGAAATCTAATGGGGGATGGGGTATGACTAGGAGCAAACGTGTTAATCGCGACGTGAAGCGCGCTTACGCCATATTTTTAGTGGCAGCCTTGTTTGCGGGCGCATTTCTGCACACCGCGCCGCCCAGCAGCGCGGCTTCCAATTTCGTGGACACTGTGGGGCACTGGGCGGACGACGAGATCCGCGAGGCCGTGGACTACGGCTATGTCAGGGGCTATGCGAACGGCAGGTTCTGCCCTGACGATCCTATCAAGCGCTCCGAATTCGTAAAGATAATCAATTCGGCCGAGGGCTACGCGGAACTCGGCAATATAGCGTTCCTGGACGTGCCCACTAACGAGTGGTACTACGACGAGGTGCGCAAGGCCGCTGCCGCCGGCTATATTTCGGGCTACGGCAACGGCGAATGGTTCGCGCCCGACAACCCGATAACGCGCGAAGAGGTGGCCACGGTGCTCTACCGCGTCGCGCCGGGGAGCAGCTCGGCCAAGGCGCCCAAGGGGCTCAAGGACGCGTCCGACATAGGCGACTGGGCGCTCGCCGCCGTCAGCTCCGCCTACGGCAACGGCTATCTCACGGGCTATCCCGACGGCAATTTCTACCCAAAGCGCAACCTGACCCGCGCAGAGACGGTCAAGGTCGTCAACAAACTGCTCGGCATTGACCAGGACTCGCGCGCCATCACCTCCATCGGCGTCTCCGATACCACGGATTCCTCAACGGTGGGGGATTTTACTTCCAGGGCGAATGGGACGCTGTACTGGCTTGTCATCGAGCGGGGCGAGCCCACGCCCACCCCGACGCAGGCCTCGCAGGGGCGCGACGGGCGCGGGGCGGCGGCCATGAGCAAGGGCAACGTCAAGGTCACCGCATTCGAGCCGGCCACGGCCGCCATCTCATCCCTGGAGCCTGACAGGCCCTACGTCCTGTGCGCCGTGCTGAAGCCGTCTTCCGGCAAGCTTTCGAGCGTCAGGACCCTGAATTTCTCCACGGTGGACCAGGCTTCTATCGGCGAAAACTGGATCGGGCGCTTCAGTATCGGCAGCGTCACCCAGGATTCGGCTGTGCTTACGGCACAGTCGTCTGAGAAGGGTACTCTTTACTGGGTCGTGACCGAGAGCCGCTCGTCCGGCAGGCCCTCCCAGACTGACATCGCGGGCGGCAAGGACCGCTACGGCGACGCGGCCGCGAAGAGCGGCAGCACGGCGCTCGATAGGAGCGTATCCACCTATATCGACATAACCGGCCTGAAGAGCGGGAATTCATACTATGTCTACGGCTATCTGTCCAAGAGCGCCGATTCGGCGGCTGGCGGCGGCACAGGCGGCGGCGCGGCGGGCGGCGCAGGCTCCGCCAATTCGTTCTCTAGGGTGGAGTCTGCCTCATTCTCGACCAGCGGCGTCAGCACGCCGTCCCTCAGCAGGCTCACGGCCGCCTTCAACAATAGCGATCAGCTTGAGATCGGCTTCAGCGCCAATGACGCGGGCAAGTTCTACTGGATCGCCGTCTCCGAGGACGGCAGCGCCTTCGCGCCCACCGCCGACAAGGTCAAGGCGGGCTCGGCGAACACGAACCAGCAGGTGGCCGACAGGGGCAGCCTCGACTTGGAGAAATCCGGCGCGGGCACCGTCACCAAGGCCGCGCTGTCCATGAGCGACCCCTTGCAGCCCGACACGCGCTACAGGGTGTACGCCTGCTTCGAAAATAAGTCGGGCTCGCTGTCCAGCGTCGTGTCCACAGGGCTTTTCGAGAAATCCACTGTGGCCGGCGGGCTTACCGGCCTGAGCATATCGGCGGGCGGGCGGTCTGTCTCCGGCTTCAGCTTCGACCGCGCCGTGTACGAGTATTCCGGCATCGAGGTCCCGAACGGGTCCAAGACGCTGACGCTGCGCCCCGTCGCCGGGAACAGCGTCGATATCATCATAGACGGGCGCATAGCCGCCAGCAACGCGAACTTCAGCTATGACATGCCGCAGGCTTCGGGGACGCCATGCACCATCGTCATCGAGACCAGCGAGGCCGGCAAGTCGAAGACTACGTACCGCGTCAGCCTGGCGGAGAACAGCCCTGAGCCCAAGTCCGTGTATGTTTCGGGCGCGGAGCCGTCGGAGCTTGTGAAGGACGGCGCGGGCAACTATGCGGCGTCCGTGCCTGAGAACTACTCCGAGGTCACCGCTTCCGTCACGTTCGCCTCAGAGATGACGGCGGCCTTCATCATGCCGGACGGGGCCCGCGTGGCGGCCAGGAGCGGCGAGCGCAAGAAGCTGGCCCTGAGCGCCGCGCCGGCGCCGACCGTGGTGCAGATAGAAATAAAAGGCCCCACCGCCAGCGGCGAGGCCAAGACATGTACACTTACAATAATGAGGACAGCCACAACACCCCCGGCCCCCACACCATGAGAAAGCGTGGGGCGGGGTTCCACCAACGCAGCCTGGCGGAAAAAAGACCGCCGAGCCTGACATAGACTACAGCTAGCGGCGAGGATTTTTTTCGGCAGGCAAGGCGGAGGGTTCCGCTGATACCGGCTAGTATCAGCGGGTTCCAACAACGCAGCCTGACGGAAAAAAGACCGCCGCTAGCGGCGAGGATTTTTTTCAGCAGGCCTGGCGGGGGGTTCCGCTGATACCGGCAGTATCAGCGGGTTCCAACAACGCAGCCCGGCGGAAAAAAGACCGCCGCTAGCCCAGCGTAGCCACCATAATCGCTTTAATAGTATGTAGGCGGTTTTCCGCCTCATCGAACACAACAGAATGCCTGCTCCTGAAGACTTCGTCCTCCACCTCGCGGATATCATAGCCGGCCGCCATCTGCGACCTGGCCATCTCAGTCTCGAAATCGTGGAAGGCGGGCAGGCAGTGCAGGAATATGACATCGCCGTTGCCTGTACGCTTCAGCATGTCCATGGTGACCTTGTAGGGCGAAAGCAGCCCCACCCTTTCGGGTATCTTGCCTTCTTCGCCCATGGATGCCCATACGTCGGTGTAGATCACGTCGGCGCCCTCGACGCAGCCGATATCGCTGCTGAACTCTATCGACGCGCCCGTTTCGGCCGCCGCCGCGCGCGCCCTTTCCAGGACAGCCGGATCCGGCGCGAGCTCTTTCGGGCCGCAGGCCGTGAACTTGATGCCCATCTTCGCGCTTCCGTACATCCACGCGTAGGTCATGTTGTTGCGCGTATCCCCGCAAAAAACAAGGCGCAGCCCGCTGAGGGGCTTTGCCGCGTGTTCTTCTATGGTCAGCATGTCGGCCAGGATCTGGGTCGGGTGATCGGCGTCCGTCAGGCCGTTCCAGACGGGCAGGCCCGAAAAACGCGCCAATGCCTCCACGGCCTCCTGGCTGTAGCCTCTGTATTCGATGGCGTCGTAAAACTTGGCAAAGACCTTGGCGCTGTCCTCCAGCGACTCCTTCTTGCCGAACTGCGACACGCCCTGCTCCATGAAGGTGACATGGGCGCCTTCCTCTGCCGCGCCGACCTCGAACGAGCATCTGGTGCGCGTCGAGGCCTTCTCGAAGATCAGCAGTATGTTCTTCCCTTTCAGAAGCGCCCCCTTGTCCCCGGCGCGCCGCTTCGCCTTCAGCTCTGCGGCAAGATCCAGCAGGTAACGGATCTCCTGTGGGGTGAAATCCATCAATGTAAGGAAGCTTCTGCCTTTCAGACTCAGTGCCATATACGCTCCTAGCAGTACCACTGGCGCCCGCCTGCGGCTTGTGCCGAGCCGGCATGGCGCGCCGCATCGCGCCGCAGCGGGGCCTTTTGCCTATACGAGTTCCAGGAAAACGACTTCCGCGTTATCGCCCTGCCTGGGCCCCAGCTTCAGTATCCTGGTATAGCCGCCATTGCGCTCTGCGTACTTGGGCGCGATGACATCGAAAAGCTTTGTCACTACGTCTTCATCATATATGTATGCAAGCGCCTGCCTTCTGGCGTGCAGATCCCCGCGCTTGCCCAGAGTAATCATCTTCTCGGCCTCGCGCCTGGCCTCTTTGGCTCTGTGCTCGGTAGTGCTTATACGCTCCGAACGCAGCAGATCCGTCACGATATTGCGCAGCATCGCCTTCCTGTGCGCGGTAGGCCTGCCTAATTTTCGGTAACCTGGCATATGCCCCTACTCCTTTCTTGTCCTTCACTGTCTATTGGTTCATTTATCTGTTTGCGTCTGTATGCCGGGCCGCCGGCCCCGCCGGCGTCCAACCCGCGCAGCCTCTGTGCCCGCCGCAGTTTCTGTATCCGCTGCGTCATCCATCCACGCCGCAGTTTCCGTATCCGCTGCATCCGTCCACGCCGCAGCCTCCGTGCCCGCTGCGCCTGCCAGGGCCCATGCCCCGGCTATTCGTCGCCGGGCCTGAGCCCCAGCCCCAGTTCCTGTAGCTTGTATTTCACTTCTTCCAGGGACTTCTTGCCCAGGTTCCGCACCTTCATCATCTCGTCTTCTGTCTTGTGCGTGAGCTCTTCCACTGTGTTTATGTTCGCGCGCTTCAGGCAGTTGAACGACCTGACGGAGAGTTCCAGCTCCTCGATGGTCATCTCCAGGGCCTTCTCCTTCTGGTTCTCCTCTTTCTCGACCATGATGGCCATGTCGCCGGCCGTGTTGGTCAGATCGATGAACAGCTTCAGGTGCTCCTGCATTATCTTGGCGCCTATGGACACGCTCTCGCCCGGCGTCACGCTGCCGTCGGTCCAGACCTCAAGGTTGAGCCTGTCATAGTCCGTCACCTGGCCGACGCGCGTGTTCTCCACGCTGAAGTTGACCTTGCGCACCGGCGTGTATATCGAATCCACGGGTATGACGGCTATCGGCATGGATTCCGACTTGTTCTGCTCCGCGCTGACGTAGCCGCGGCCCCGCGACAGGTTGATCTCCATCGACAGGGTAGCGCCCTCTTCCAAGGTCGCTATATGCTGTTCGGGGTTGAAGATCTCGACTTCCCCATCCGTCATTATGTCGCCGGCCTTGACTTCCATCGGGCCGGACGCGTTTACAGTGACCTGCTTGACCATTTCCCCGTTTATCTTTACGGCCAGCTTCTTGAGGTTCAGTATTATCTCAGTAACGTCTTCCTTGACGCCTGGTATAGTGGAAAACTCGTGCAGTATCCCGTCTATTTTTACCGATGTCACGGCGGCGCCCGGCAGGGAACTCAGGAGTATCCTCCGCAAGCTGTTGCCAAGCGTCGTGCCATAGCCCCTCTCAAGGGGCTCGACGATGTATTTCCCGTAATTGCCCTCGCTATCAGAAGAAAAACACTCGATTGTCGGCTTTTCAATTTCTATCACGCAAAACCCTCCCTCTTACTCCTCATTCAAGCAATGCGCGCCTTGGCGGCAATTACTTGGAGTACAATTCTACAATAAGATGTTCTGCTATGGGCGTGTCTATCTCCTCGCGTCTGGGGAGGGCAAGCACGCTGCCTTCGAGCTTTTCGACATTTACGGTTATCCAGGCGGGCACCGATATGGACATGTCCTTGATCTCTTTGAATTTTGGCGAATTATGGCTCTTTTCCTTCACTTTGACAACGGAACCCGGCTTCACATGCGCTGACGGTATGTCGAGTTTCTTGCCATTGACCAGGAAGTGGCCGTGCGTGACCAGCTGCCGCGCTTCCTTCCTTGAGGAGGCGAAGCCCATCCTGAACACGACGTTGTCCATGCGCGTCTCAAGCATCACGAGCAGGTTTTCGCCTGTGATGCCCTTTTTCTTCGCGGCCTTTTCGAATGTATTCCTGAACTGGGTCTCAAGCAGTCCGTAGAACCGCTTGGCCTTCTGCTTTTCCCTCAGCTGGAGGCCGTAGTCAGAGATCTTTTTCCTGTTCTGCCCGTGCTGCCCCGGGGCGTAATTCCTCTTCTCCAGCGCGCATTTCACGCTGTAGCAGCGCTCGCCCTTCAAAAACAGTTTCTGGCTTTCTCTCCTGCAAAGCCTGCACGAGGCGTCTGTATATCTTGCCATTGTCTACACCTCCTCTTAAACCCTTCTTCTCTTAGGCGGCCTGCACCCGTTGTGCGGGATCGGCGTTATATCTTTGATCATGCTTATCTCAAGCCCGGCGGTCTGCAGGGCCCTTATGGCCGCTTCCCTGCCTGAGCCTGGGCCTTTCACATATACTTCCACGTTCTTCAGCCCGTGCTCCATGGCGCCCTTGGCCGCTTCCTCGGCCGCGCTCTGGGCCGCGAACGGCGTCGACTTCCTTGAGCCTTTGAAGCCCAGGGAACCTGCGCTCGACCATGAAAGCGCGTTGCCGGAAAGGTCAGTCAGCGTCACCAACGTATTGTTGAAGGTGGATTGGATATGCGCCTGGCCTTTTTCGATATTCTTGCGTTCTCTTCTCTTTTTGCGGACTGTCCTCTTTACTGTTTTAGCCACTCGTTCCTACCTCCTTACCTTGTCGCCTTCTTCTTTCTTCCAACCGTCTTCTTGGGGCCTTTCCTGGTCCTGGCGTTCGTCTTCGTGTTCTGCCCTCTGACGGGGAGCCCTCTCCTGTGGCGGATGCCTCTGTAGCACCCGATTTCCATGAGGCGTTTGATATTCAGCGACACTTCCCTGCGGAGGTCGCCTTCGACCATATATTCTGAATCGATTATCTTCCTTATCGCGCCTGCTTCCTCTTCCGAAAGATCCTTGATTCTCGTGTCTGGATTGATCCCTGCCTTCTTGAGTATTTCTGTAGCAGTCGGCCTTCCTATCCCAAAGATGTATGTCAGCCCAATCTCGACTCTTTTGTCCCTTGGCAGGTCCACACCGGCTATACGAGCCATATTAAACTCCTTTCTGTCCTTTTCACTTTTTTCTTTGTCAAAAAACTTGCTTTGCCGAATGCCTTGAGCAAAATCGGCGCCATCAGCGTGCTTTCGCGCAGCTTCGCGCAAAACCTGCTTTTCAAAAACAAAAAACCGGACGGCGCCTCTGCCTCACGGCAGTAACGCCTTCAGCCGCTCCGAGCCTTTGTTCGATCGCTGCCTGGCCTGGCAGCGCCGCATGGCATATGCTGTCCGCCGGCCTGGCCGGCAGGCGGCATCAGCCTTGTGTCTGCTTGTGCTTGGGGTTCTCGCAGATCACCATCACCTTGCCCCTGCGCTTTATGACTTTGCATTTCTCGCAGATGGGCTTGACTGAGCTTCTGATTTTCATGACACATTCTCCTTAAATATTGCCGCCAGCCACGCGCCT
>JAIRSA010000058.1 GCA_031255695.1 Eubacteriales Family XIII. Incertae Sedis bacterium
GGAGGAAAAGATGAACAGAATACTTGAAATGGCCAACATGATAAAACGTTATGGCAAAGCGCAGTATGATGCGGCCGGCGGCGTGGGCATCGCCGATGCCCCCTTTCGCCTATTGGATAAGCTGTCGGGCTGTGTGCAGCAAAAGCTTGAAATCATGCGGGCGCTGTTCAACACGAAAAGCAGGCAGCCCTCAGCCGCCCGCCCCAAAACCGGCCGTTCTGGCGCAGGGAGAGGCAGCACGAAGTGCCCCTGCCCGAATTACGGCTGCGAATTTCATGGAAACTGCTGGGAATGCAAAAAGAAACATAAGGGCAA
Organism: Eubacteriales Family XIII. Incertae Sedis bacterium; assembly: GCA_031255695.1. Classification (GTDB taxonomy): domain Bacteria; phylum Bacillota; class Clostridia; order Peptostreptococcales; family Anaerovoracaceae; genus JAISED01. The sequence continues at coordinate 316 of JAIRSA010000058.1, forward strand.
AGACATGTATTGCAGGCGCCCAGTCATGTGACCGCCGTTTTCCGCCCCCAGCGATCAGCAGGATGCGGCGGCCGGCAGCTAAAAATTTTGCCGTTGCCGCCGCATGGTATCAAGATCCATCAAAAGGTTTTCAGCCGTCAAATCGGCGAGCAGATCTTCACGTTCTGCGGTGTAGTCCCCTTCGCCCCGGTCATATTGCTGAATAAAATACGCCATGCCGACAGGCCCCAATTCTTTGGTGAGCGCGTCTATGCCCATCTTACGTATGATATTAGGATTTCTGTAATCAATAGCCGCGTTACGATCCATTCCGCATTACCTCCATATACCAAGTGACAGGGTTTGCCACTGTAATATTTAAATTCATCCTATTTGCCGCGCGGAGAAAAGCGTCGTCAGTTGTCAAAAAGGCATCGACTTTTGAATGCTACGCAACAGCCAAATGCAAACTATCCATCGCCTTTATGCCATTATTACGGAACTCTGCTGACCGCTCGACAGCCGCTTCGCTCAAGGCGAGCTTTTCTCCAGCCACAGATAAAAATGCAAGGACTTTTTTTAGCTTATCGCTGTTTTGCATTTTGCTTAGTTCCAAGTCAATGGCTTCGCTTGAAACAAGTGTCCATTTTCCGGCCTGGCAACGGGAAAGAATCGACAACACGGCATCCGATTCAAATTGGACACGTTCTTGTGTCAGATCATCAAATGGGCGGTTCAGACAGCAAACATCCAAATATACTCTCATGCGGTCTTGCTCCTGTTGAGCTTATCGAATCTATAATAACCAATCTATTGTTATTATATCATGGCTAAATGGGTTTGTGTGAGATAAATTTATGACTATGAAATTTCAATTCCGGCAGTGGTTGCTATCCAGTTGGTGCGACTCCTGATGTCACCGCTGCCGCCGCATCGCCCTGCCGCCCCCGCTGCCGCCGGCAGCGGTTTTTATTTTATCCACATGCGGCATTATTGGCTGTATCCCTTGATTCAGTGCGCCGCCGCCATTGGCAGATGCATAAACATCCAAAATTGAAAGCCCTAAAAATCAAGGCTTGACGGGAACAGGAACAATAATGTACAATATATTATGCATAACATTCACCGACCCAAGCAATCCACACTAAAAGGGTTGGCATTTCAATTATTAACAGACTTATCCACAGTTTCAACAGGGAGAAATCATGCTGTTATTGGTTTAATAATTACATTTTTTTCGCAGAGGACAATACAAGAGATGGAAAACCGGGCACTGTTATAAATGGGAAATAGATTGCGTATGAATAATATTTTGGTACAATGGTATATACTGGCATAGGTGACCGCACCGCTCTCCGGCTAATACTGTTCTCCGATTGCAAAAAAACTATTGACTTTAGCGCTTTATCACGATAAAATGATAAAGCGTAGGGCCTTCCTGCCTCCACATGGCCGTATTGTGGGACATTGGAGCCGCCCGCGCGATAAATGCAGGGATTCAGTACAATCATTATAAATGGGATGGATATAGAAACTATGTTGAAGTATGACAAAATTACCCCGGAAGGCACTAGGGACCTTATGTTCGAGGAGTGCGCCGCCCAGAATGCCGTAGTGGGGATTCTGCGGGGGATTTTCGAGGGGCGGGGCTACCGCGAGGTGATGACGCCGGGATTTGAGTTTTATGATGTGTTTTCGACAAATTCCATGTATTACCCGCAGGAAAGCATGTACAAATTCATTGACAATAGGGGAAGGATCCTGACGCTGAGGCCGGATTCCACGATACCGATCGCCCGGATGACCGCCACGAAGCTGCGGGGCTGCGGGCTGCCGATACGCCTTTATTACGCGCAGCGGGTGTTCCGCAACCAGCCTGAGCTGAAAGGCAAGCTCGGCGAGCTGATGCAGATGGGCATGGAGCTTATAGGGCTTTCCACATTTGAGTCGGACGCGGAGATTATCAGCGCGGCGGCGGAGGCGCTTGCGGCCTGTTCGGGGCGGCGTTTCAGGCTGGAGCTTGGGCATGTGGGGATATTCAACCGCCTCATGTCGGAGCTTGACGCCACGCCTGATGAGAAGGTGCGGATTCATGGGCATATCGTGGCCAAGAACTACGCGGCGCTGGACGATGACCTTGAGAGGCTGCCGCAAAGCCAGACGGCGGCGATACTGCGCGAGCTGCCGAGGCTGTTCGGGGGCGCGGAGGCGCTCGACGCCGCGGGCAGGCTGTTCGGCGGCTATGACAGCGGGCTGATGGACATGCTCGGCTATCTGCGGCGGGTGTACGGGATACTTGAAGAGCTTGGCCTGGGGAATCAGGCGATAATTGACTTTGGGCTTGTAAACCAGGCCGAATACTATAGTTCGCTCGTGCTTAAAGGCTATATAGAGTCGAACGGCGAGGCAGTGCTTTCCGGCGGCCGCTATGACAGCCTGTTCAAGGACTTCGGGGAGGATCTGCCGGCCATCGGCTTTGCAATGCAGGTGGATTCGCTGGCGGAGGGCCTGGCGAAGGCGGAGGCTGGGGCACCATCGCAAGCCGGGGCTTCCGAGGCGCCTGCCGCGGCATCCGCCGGGAATGGGAAGCTGCGCGTGGCGCTGACGAAGGGCAGGCTGGAGAAGGATGTCGTCAGGATGCTGGCCGACGCAGGCTACGATGTATCGAATCTGCTGGAGAAGGGGCGCAAGCTCCTGCTGCCCATACCCGGCACCAACATAGAGGTCGTCCTCGTGAAGGCCGCCGACGTCATCACCTATGTGGAGCACGGCGTCTGCGATGTGGGCGTCGTAGGCAAGGACACTATTGCCGAGCACGGGGGCGTGTTCTATGAGATAATGGATCTGCGGGCCGGGATTTGCCGCTTTGTGCTTGCAGCGCCGAAGGGCCGGGATTTCTACGGCGGCTACGGCACGAAGAAGATCGCGACGAAATACCCGAATGTGGCCGGGAACTGGTTCGAAAGCAAGGGCATGGACGTGCAGATAATAAAGATAGAAGGGTCCGTGGAGCTCGCCCCGCTGATGGAACTGGCGGACGGGATCGTGGATATCGTGGAAACAGGCGTGACGCTGAAGGAGAATGGGCTTGAGGTGATTGAGGAAATACGTCCCCTGTCCGCGCGGCTCATTGTGAACGTCGCGAGCATGAAGATAAAGAAAAAAGGGATCGATATGCTGGCTGCGTCGCTGCAGCAGGTACTGGGGCGCGGCGGCCGGCCTTAGCAGGGAGCGCCGGGCAGGCGCCGCCACACGCCGCCGGCCATGAGGGCAGACGCTGCCACACTCCGCCGGCCATGAGGGCAGCGGCCACGCCACACGCCGCATCGCCCTGGCGGCCGGGCTGTCTCAAGTGAGAGGAAAACATAGCATGGACAAGCGCATTATAAAAATAATAAGAGCGAACGGCAGGGATGAACTGGCGGAATTCGAAAAAATGGAGAAGCGCGCCGGGGAGAGGGATCGCGGGGCCGAAGAGGCCGTGCGCGCCATTATTCAGGACATAAGGGAAAATGGCGATGAGGCGCTGAAGAAATACAGCCTGCGTTTCGACGGCGGCCTGCCTGAACGTTTCGAGATCGGCAGGGAAGAGATGGAAGCGGCATTCGAGGCCGCAGACGCAGAGTTCAAGGGCGCATTGTCGAGGGCTGCCGCCAATATCCGCGCATACCACGAGAGGCAGCGGATCGAAGGCTACGAAATATCGCGGCCCGGCGTGCGCGTCGGCCAGACAGTGCGGGGCCTGGACCGGGTCGGGCTTTACGTGCCCGGCGGGACGGCCGCATACCCGTCAACCGTGCTTATGAACGGCATACCCGCCAAGCTGGCAGGGGTAAGGGAGCTGATCGTGGCCACGCCGCCGCAGGCCCTTGGCGCGAACCCTGACATACTTGCGGCGGCCTATCTGGCGGGGGTGGACAAGGTGCTGCTGATGGGAGGCGCCCAGGCTGTGGCCGCGCTCGCCTACGGGACCGGGGCCGTGCCCAGGGTCGACAAAATCGTCGGCCCAGGCAATATCTACGTCGCCATGGCGAAACGCCTGCTTTTCGGGCAGGTAGACATAGAGATGATCGCCGGCCCCAGCGAAATACTGATCATGGCGGACGGGACGGCCGAAGCGGCGTACCTGGCCGCCGACATGCTGAGCCAGGCCGAGCACGACAGCAACTCCGCGGCAATACTCCTCACCACGGACGAGGGCGTCGCCGAACGCACGGCGCAGCAGCTGGAAGAGCAGCTGGAAGGGCTTGAGCGCCGCGAGACGGCGGAAGCTTCCATTAAAAATTACGGGCTTATTGTCATATGCGAGGATCAGGGGCAGATGTGCGCCATCGCGGACAGGATAGCGCCGGAACACCTGGAGATATTGACGGAGGACCCGATGGCCACCATGCTGTCGGTGAGGAACGCCGGCTCCGTCTTCTGCGGGCCGTTCGCCCCGGAACCGCTGGGGGATTATTACGCAGGCACAAACCACGTACTGCCGACATCCGGCACGGCGCGGTTCGCCTCGCCGCTTGGGACATACGATTTCGTCAAGCGGATGAGCTACACATTCTATTCGGAAGAGGCGCTTAGAGACGCCAAAGACGATATCATGGCAATAGCGCGGCGCGAGGGGCTGACAGCGCATGCCCGCGCGGTAGGGATCCGCTTCGACGGCGATGCCGGAAGCCGCCCAGGCGGCACAGCACAGTAAAAGGCGCGGCCGGCGCGTACATGGCGGATGCACGGCGCTGGAAAGCGGCTGCCATGCCGCGCCACAGCACGGGCGCCGGGATCCGCTCAGGCGGCGATGCCGGATATAACGAAAAAGCAGGCGCAGGCCTGCGGAATGGAGTGCACAATGAGAAGCAGTGAAGTGACGAGGACGACCAAGGAAACCGATATTCGGGTAGAATTGGCATTGGACGGCAGCGGGGCGGCCGAGATCGAAACCGGCATAGGCTTCTTCGATCACATGCTGACGGCCTTCGCGGCCCATAGCGGCTTCGACCTGAAGGTGAGCTGCAAAGGCGATGTCTTCGTGGACGGGCACCACACCATAGAAGATGTGGGCATTACGCTTGGGCAGGCCTTCGCGGCGGCCCTGGGCGACAAGGATGGAATATCCAGATATGGGAACTTTTCCGTGCCGATGGACGAGGCCCTGGCGTCGTGCTCCATTGACATAAGCGGCAGGGAATACCTGGTGTTCAACGGCTCCTTCCACTACGCGCGCATAGGGCGCATGGAGACGCAGATGGTGAAAGAATTCTTCAGGGCATTCGCCTCAAACGCGAGGCTCACCCTTCACATCAATATCCTCTACGGCGAAAACGACCATCACAAGTGCGAGGCGGCATTCAAGGCCTTCGCGCACGCGGTCGCGGAAGCCGCCGCCATTACAAGGAGCGGCACGCTCTCGACGAAAGGAAGCCTATGATAGCTATTGTGGATTACGGCGCGGGGAACCTGTTCAGCGTGAAAAACGCCCTGGATTTCCTGGGTTTCGAAAGCGCCATAAGTTCGGAAAAGAGGCAGCTCGACAATGCGGAAAAACTGATATTGCCGGGTGTGGGCGCCTTCCCCGACGCGATGCGGAAGCTTGAAGCGGCGGGGCTTGCGGGCGCGATAGCCGCCATGGCGCGGGAGAAGCCGCTGCTCGGCATATGCCTGGGGATGCAGCTCCTCTTCCAATGGGGCCACGAATTCGAGAAGACGAAGGGCCTGGGCCTGATAGAAGGCAGCGTGGAACGGATAGAGGCGCCGGGCCTGAAAATCCCGCACATGGGCTGGAGCGACATCAAGAAGGGCGCGGCCTGCCCGCTCTCCGACGGCATACAGGAGGGCAGCCGGCTGTATTTCGTGCATTCATATAAGGCTGTGACGGATATGGCGAACATTTCGCTCTACACAGAATATGGCGGCCTGGTGCCGGGGCTCGTATTTAATGGCAATGTGTTCGGCTGCCAGTTCCACCCTGAGAAGAGCGGCGGGATCGGGCTGCGCATACTGAAGAATTTTGGAGAATTGACATGACAATATTTCCAGCCATCGATATAAAGGGCGGCCGCTGCGTGCGGCTGACGAAAGGCGCGTTCGAGACCGCAGAGCAGGTCGCGGACGATCCGCTCGAAGCGGCGGCCGGCTTCCGTGCGGCCGGCGCGGAATGGGTCCACATGGTGGATCTGGACGGCGCGGTGAGCGGCCGGCGCGTGAACCCGGCGATATTCGCCCTTGTGGCGGAGAAGAGCGGGCTGAAGGTCCAGCTTGGGGGCGGCATAAGGGATATGGAGGCGGTAGAATACTACATCAGCCGGGGCATCAGCCGGGTGGTGCTGGGTTCGGCCGCGGTGCGCGACCCTGGATTCGCAAAGCGGGCTGTCGAGAAATACGGGGAGCGGATCGCCGTCGGGGTCGATGCGCTTGACGGCATTGTCAGGACAGCGGGCTGGCTGGACGAGAGCGGCGAGGGCTATCTGGAGTTCTCCATGAAAATGGAGGCGGCCGGCGTCAAAACGATAATATTTACTGATATCTCGAAGGACGGGGCGATGGCTGGCCCCAACTTCGGGCAGCTGGAGGCGCTGCAGGCGGCGGTGGGCTGCGATATCATCGCCAGCGGTGGCGTGACGACGATAGAAGACGTGAAAAGGCTCGCGGCCTCCGGCCTGTACGGCGCGATTTGCGGAAAGGCCATATATAAAGGGACATTGCAGCTCGGCGAGGCGATCAGCCTGGCCGCCGGCGCTGCCGGCTGAGGCGGCAGAAAGGGAATATATGCTTGCGAAAAGGATTATACCGTGCCTGGACGTGCGGGACGGAAAAGTCGTCAAAGGGATAAACTTTCTAGGGGTCAAGGACGTAGGTGACCCCGTGGAACTGGCCATGCTCTACAATAAAATGGGTGCCGACGAGATAGTGTTCCTGGATATTACCGCGACGCACGAGGGGCGCGGGACCATGGCGGACGTTGTGCGGAGGACCGCCAAAAATGTCTTCGTGCCATTGACGGTCGGGGGCGGCATACGGGATACGGACGATTTCCGCGCCCTGCTGCGGGCCGGCGCCGACAAAGTCTCGGTGAACTCGGCCGCAGTGAAGCGCCCCGGCCTGATCTCGGAAGCGGCCACAATATTCGGCAGCCAGTGCGTGGTCGTCGCCATAGACGCGAAGCTCGTGAAGCCCGCCGGCAGCGACGGCGCCGCCAGATATAACGTATTCGTGCACGGCGGCCGGATCGACACCGGGAAGGACGCCGTCGAATGGGCGGCGGAAGCGGAACGCCTAGGGGCGGGCGAAATACTGCTTACATCCATGGACACGGACGGCACAAAGAGCGGCTTCGACATCGACATGCTGAACGCGGTCTGCTCCGTCGCGAACATACCGGTGATTGCCTCCGGGGGCGGCGGCCAGCCAGAAGACTTCGTGGACGTATTCAGGAAAACCGGCGCGGACGCAGCGCTGGCCGCATCGATATTCCACTATGGCGACATGGATGTGTCCAAAGTGAAGGGCGTGCTTGCTGACGCGGGGATACCCGTGCGCATTCTGTATTGACGGCACGGCAATGCCAATGCCACGGCTGCGTGGCGCCAGCGCCGGATGCCACGATGCTGGAGCGCGGTGCCAGTGCGATGCCCTGCGCCCCGTCCTGTCTAGGTGGCGCCAGCGCCAGATGCCACGATGCTGGGGCGCGATGCCAGCGCCGGTACCCTGGCGCCCCGGCCGCTCTGGTGGCGCTGGCGCCAGATGCCACGAAGCTGGGGCGCGGTGCCAGCGCCGGATGCTTCAAATAAGGATAAGGAGCCCAAAATTGGAGAAATATTTCAAAAAATCCGAACTGATACCCGCGATAGTGCAGGAAGCGGGCACGAACGAAGTCCTGATGCTTGCGTACATGAACAGGGAGAGCCTGGAGAAAACCCTTGAGACGGG
>JAIRSA010000086.1 GCA_031255695.1 Eubacteriales Family XIII. Incertae Sedis bacterium
ATACATATCTTACGTCAAACGCGCGATGGATGCCGCAGGGCTGTTCAAAAACTTGACTATGCAGGAACTGTTTGATGATTTGGACGTTATTGAGAAATACCGAACCCCGGGGAAAAAAGCCCACTACGGCGAAATCACGGAAAAACAGAAAGAGCTGTATACAGCGCTCGGTGTGGATCCGCCCGCATAGATATATTTTTTACGGATTTCAGGATAAAAGGGAAAATAGGCTTGCAGGGCATCGAGGCCGCGATGAAAGCCTTCGGGCTGGATCCATGCAGCAAAAAGCGGGTCAAAAACTATTCGCTTGGGATGAAGCAGAAATTGGGCATTATCCAGGCAACAATGGAGGGGCAGGATATTGTTATATTGGATGAGCCATTTAACGCCTTGGATGCGGATTCGAATCTATATTTGCATGGCCTGATCAAGGGGCTGAAAAATGACGGCGCCACTGTCCTGCTGACTTCGCACAACCAGGCGGATCTGGACGCCCTATGTGACACCCAATATGTTGTGCCTACATTTGAGAAATATATGCCTTCGGCTGGATAGGATGGGGGCGGCGCAGGGAAGTTTTGCCGCCATAGGGATTTTTGGCCTAAATCAGCTTTAAATCAGCTTTAACTCTTGTTTTTTCATAGCTAAAATTATATAATTAAATTTGATAGTTTTACGTTACTGTAGGAGTGACCTGTGAAAAGAGGAGGGTTAAATTGAGCATTGTGTTTTCACTTATACTGTTGCCTGTCGTGGTGGCAGTAGCTCTTTTGCTTATCAGGGGGGATCAAGCCAGGGGGGTATTGGTAGTAGCCGGCTCTATACTTATAGGGGCGCTTTCTATTTATCTTACGGTTAGGTTCTTCATAAGCGGCAGTGCGAATTTCAACTTGAACGAAAATTATGAGGCGTTGGCTGAATTTGTCGGCTATGCCATGATGGCCATCGAAATAGTGCTGGCAGTCGTGATTTTCGCGCTGGGCATCAAGTACAAGAAATACCTCGCGTCCCTGCTTGCAGTATTGCAGACGCCATTGATGGTGTGGTTCGAGTTTTCGGCCGGCAAGGACATCGAAGTAGAGCATGCCCTTTATTACGATCAGCTTTCCATAATAATGGCGCTGATTATCGGCATTATAGGCACGCTTATCTGCGTGTACGCGCTGGGCTACATGAAAGACTTCCAGCACCACCATCCCGACGAGCCGGACAGAAGGCCTTGGTTCTTCTTCCTGCTCTTTCTTTTCTTGGCGGCCATGTACGGCATAGTGTTTTCGAACAACCTTGTATGGCTGTATTTCTTCTGGGAGATCACGACGCTGTGCTCGTTCTTCCTAATCGGTTTCACAAAGACCAAAGAGGCCGTCAACAATTCGTTCAGGGCGCTTATCATGAACCTGTTCGGGGGCCTGGGCTTCGTGCTCGCGATAATACTTCTGGGGAGGGACAGCGGCACGCTGGAACTCAGCGGGCTGGTCCAGATAGCGGCGGTATACACCTCGCAGGTCGCGGCGCCGCTGGTGCTGCTCGTGTTCGCGGGCATCACGAAGGCCGCGCAGATGCCGTTCAACAGCTGGCTCCTCGGCGCCATGGTGGCGCCGACGCCGACGTCCGCCCTGCTCCACTCATCCACAATGGTCAAGGCCGGCGTGTTCCTGATCCTGAAGCTCTCGCCTGCCTTCCTGCCAACGAGCAGCGCGCCTGTCTCGGCGGCGGGCACGCTCGCCATGATGGTGGGCGCCATCACATTCCTGATGGCCTCGTGCGCCGCGATATCACAGAGCAACGCGAAGCGCGTACTGGCGTATTCGACGGTGGCGAACCTTGGTCTGATCGTGACCTGCGCAGGCACGGGCATGCCTGGCGGCATATGGGCGGCGACCATGCTCATAATATTCCATGCGGTGACCAAGTCGCTGCTGTTCCTCTGCGTGGGCACGGCCGAGCACAATATCGGCAGCCGCGACATAGAGGATATGGACGGGCTGTTCGGGCGCATGCCGAGGCTCGCGCTCTTCATGGTGATAGGCATAGCGGCCATGTTCCTGGCGCCGTTCGGGATGCTCGTCTCGAAATGGGCGGCGCTGGAAAGCCTGATATACTCAAGCAACCCGCTGATCCTGCTCATGGTCGTGTTCGGCAGCTCCGTGACCGTGTTCTACTGGGGCAAATGGCTGGGCAAGATGCTGGCCATAGTGGCGAAGCGCGATAACATCCAGCAGAGCGTGCACAAGGAAGAGTGGGCTTCGCTCGGAAGCCTGGTGGCGCTGGTCATAGCGGCCTGCATAACCTTCCCGGCATTCTCGCAGAAACTTGTGGTGCCGTTCATCGTCAGCGTATACGGCGGGATGGTGCCGCTGGAAAGCATACAGTTCTTCCTGCTGGGCACGGAGAACCTGTATATCATGATGATAATGGTGGCTGTCATAATCCTCCTTCCGCTGCTCTTCCTTGGAAAGGGCAGGAAGAAGCTGGCGCCGATATACCTGGCCGGCGCGGGGCTTGACGACAATCTCAAATTTATGGGCTCTATGCAGAAAGAAACCGAGTTTTCATTGAGGAACTGGTATATGGAAGGGTACTTCGCCGAGAAGCGCATGAACCTGATCGGCATAATAGCGACGGTGCTTGTGATAGTCTACGTGTTTGCCTCTGTACTGGCCGTAGCGTTAAGAGGGGGGGTATGACAGTAATGGAATTCGAATCGATTCTGAAGATCGCAGTGCCTGTTGCCGCATATATCTTGTTCGCGCCTCTGCTGGGCGGGTTGTTGGCGGGCATTGACAGGAAGATAACCGCAAGGATGCAGGGGCGTTTCGGGCCCCCGGTCCTCCAGCCTTTCTACGACGTGCTGAAGCTTCTGGAGAAAGAGGCCATAACCGTGAACTCCAGCCAGGACTTCTTCGTGGGCTGTAGCCTGCTGTTCATGATCGTGACGGGCTGCCTGTTCTTCGCGGGGCTCAGTCTGCTGCTGTTCATATTCGCGCTTACGACGGCGAGCATGTTCCTGGTCGCGGCGGCCTATTCATCGAACTCCCCTTACGCGCAGATAGGCGCGGAGAGGGAGCTCCTGCAGATGATGGCCTACGAGCCCATGGTCCTGATCGCGGCGATCAGCCTGTACATCGTGAAGGACATGACATTCAACATCGGCGACATGGTGTCCAGTGGCGTGCCGGCCGTGATCCTGCTTCCCGGCGTGTTCCTTGGCTTCCTATATATATTGACCATAAAATTCAGGAAGTCGCCGTTCGACCTCTCGATGTCGCATCACGCGCATCAGGAGCTTGTCAAGGGCTTGACGACTGAGTTCTCAGGCAAGACGCTGGCCATGCTGGAGGTAGCGCATTGGTATGAGAACGTCTTCCTGCTTGGCTTCGTCTTCCTGTTCTTCGCGAACGGGACGCTGGCCATGGCTGTGGTGGGCGTGGTTGTATGCCTGCTGGCCTACTTCCTGGAGGTGTTCATCGACAATGTGAACGCGAGGATGAAATGGCAGTTCGCGCTGAATTCGGCGTGGATAGTGGCCCTGACATTCGGGGCGGCAAATATGCTTATAGTTTATTACAGATTATTTGGCGGGGGGGTGTAGCAGTTGTCATATGTAACGAAGTCTCCGTGGGTGATCCACTATGACGGTTCGAGCTGCAACGGATGCGATATAGAAGTGCTGGCATGCCTGACCCCGATGTACGATGTTGAGCGTTTCGGGATCATCAATACGGGCAATCCAAAGCATGCGGACATATTTCTTGTGACGGGTTCTGTGAACGAGCAGAACATCCCGGTGATCAAGCAGATATACGAGCAGATGCCGAGGCCGAAGGTGGTCGTGGCGATAGGCATATGCGCCACGTCGGGCGGCATATTCAAGGAATGCTATAATATCATGGGCGGCGTAGACACGGTAATACCGGTGGATGTCTATGTGCCAGGATGTGCGGCGCGGCCGGAAGCGATCATAGACGGCGTGGTAAAGGGGCTCGGCGTGCTTGCCGAAAAGCGGGCGAAACTCCCGGCGGAGATAGCCGAGGAGAAGCGCCAGGCTTCCGAGGACGCTTTTGGCGCCGGGGCGGCGGCTGAAACCAGTGCGCCTGAAACTAGTGGGCCCGAAACCAGCGGCCCTGAAACCAGCGGGAAGGAGGAGGATTGATATGTCAGAAGAGAAGCACTTGGTACAGGAATTTGTAACGGTCGAGGCCTCCAACCTGCTGAATGTGGTGCAGGATCTTAAGGCTGAGGGCTACAGGCTTGGGCAGATATGCGCGGCCAAGCTGGCCGAAGGCTACCAGCTGCTATACAGTTTCGACAAGGACCATGTCCTGAAGAACCTGAAACTGCCTGTTGCAGAGGTGGGCGAGCTCCCTAGCATAACGCTCATTTACTGGCCGGCCTTCATTTACGAGAATGAGATGCAGGATCTGTTCGGCTTCAAGTTCAGGAATCTTGCGCTTGACTATAACGGGAAATTCTTTAAGGTTTCGGCACCGACGCCTTGGAAGGGGGAAGAGAAATGAGCAAGAGGACTATTATCCCTTTCGGCCCGCAGCATCCGGTCCTGCCGGAGCCGGTACATTTGGATCTTGTGATCGAAGATGAAAGGGTCGTGGAGGCCATACCTTCTATAGGGTATATCCACAGGGGCCTGGAAAAGCTGGTCGAAAAGCGTGAATACACAGAAATGGTCTATGTCATCGAGAGGGTGTGCGGCATATGCAGCTTCGGGCACGGATGGGGCTACTGCAAGTCCGTCGAGGGCAACATGGAGATCGTGGTGCCGGAGCGTGCGGAGTATCTTAGGTGCATATGGCATGAGCTTTCGCGGATCCACAGCCACCTGCTGTGGCTCGGTCTCCTGGCGGACGGCTTCGGCTTTGAAAGCCTGTTCATGCATTCATGGAGGATACGCGAGTCCATACTCGACATATTTGAAAAGACGACAGGCGGCCGCGTGATCTTCTCTGTGTGCAAGCTCGGCGGCGTCCGCAAGGACATCTCCGCTGAAGGGCTTGCGGAGATCGCGGGCATACTTGAAGGCATAAAGGGCGAGCTCACGGAGCTTACGGAGGTGTTCCTTGAGGACTACTCGGTCAAGAACAGGCTCGTGGGCGTCGGCAAGCTCTCCTACAGCGACGCGGTCGAGCTCTGCACTGTGGGCCCGATGGCCAGGGCTTCGGGAGTGGTACAGGACATAAGGCTGGACGGGCACGGGGCATACGGCAAGCTGGATTTCGCGCCTGTGACTGAAGAGGCGGGCGACTGCTACGCGAGGTGCAAGGTCAGGATACGCGAGGTCTTCCAGTCCATAGCCATGATAACGCAGGCCATCGCGCAGATCCCGGAGGGCGACATCGCGGTGCCCGTTAAGGGCATGCCGCAGGGCGAGTTCGTGGCGAGGATGGAGCAGCCGCGAGGCGAGGCGTACTATTACTCGATCGGCAACGGGAGCAAATTCCTCCAGCGGATGCGCGTGAGGACCCCCACCAACATGAACATACCGGCCATGGTGAAAACCTTGCAAGGCTGCGATTTGGCGGACGTGCCCATGCTGATCCTCACAATCGACCCTTGCATCAGCTGCACAGAAAGGTAGGTGGGAAATATGCCAGTATTGAAAATAGGCAAGATGGTCATGGGGAGCCTGTTCAAAAAACCGGCCACTCTCATGTACCCAGTCATAAGCAGGGAATGGCAGGAACGGACCAGGGGGCAGATCGCCATCGAGATGGATGCCTGCATCCTCTGCGGCATATGCATGAGGAAATGCCCTACCGACGCCATAACAGTGGAGAAGGCTTCTAGGAGCTGGACGATACAGCGCATGCAGTGCATACAGTGCTGCTGCTGCGTGGAGGTATGCCCCAAGAAATGCCTGATGAACAAGCCGGAATATACCACGCCCGACATAAAGAAGATAAGCGACAGGTTTGAGAAGCCGCCCGAAGAGCCAAAGCCAGCGCCGGCCGAGAAGCCAGCGCCGGCGGCGGGCGAAGCGAAGGCGGCGCCAGCCGAAGGCGCGGCAAAGCCGGCGGGCGCGACGAAGCTTGAGAAACCCGCACCGGCACCGGCGGAGTAATTTAACCGGCGGAAAAGGGACGACTTTCACTGAGTCCGCCCGGCGGAAAAAGGGACATATGTATTATCGGCGCAGGACTTTTTTCGCCCGGCGGGCGAAGAGAAAAAAGGAGCGAAGGCGCGTACCAACAGTACGTAACTGAGCGACGACTTTCACTGAGTCCGCCCGGCGGAAAAAGGACAAGCCGATGCATGAGTATCCGATAACTGAAAAAATAGTTGACATAACCAAGAAGCACGGAGAAAAATTCCGTGCTTCTAAAATTGGCGCCATAACGCTCGTCGTCGGCGAGCAGTCCGGCTTCATAGGGGAGTCTATACAGATGTACTTCGACATAATAGCCGAAGGCACTATCTGCGAAGGCGCCCAGCTGACGATAAAAGGCGTCAAGCCGCAGTTGAAGTGCAGCGCCTGCGGCGCCTTCTTCGTCCGGGCGCCGCTGTCCTTCGCCTGCCCGCAGTGCGGCGGTGACGGCGAGCCCACGGAGATAGGCAAGGAGTTCTACATAGAGTCCATCACGATAGAGACGGAAGAGGAAGAAGCGGCAGGGCCGGACGGCGAAGCCAGCGGTGTGGCCGGCACGGGAAACGGCGAAGCCGGCAGCGTGGCCAGCCCGGAAAATGGCGAGGTTGGCAGCGTGGCAGGATCGGGCGGCGAGGCCGGCGGTGCGGCCGGCACGGGAAACGACGAGGCCGGCAGTGTGGCCAGTCCGGAAAATGGCGAGGTTGGCAGCGTGGCCGGCGGTGCGGCGGGAACGGAGGGAAAACGGGATGCATGATGTACGCGAAATAACGGTAATGGAAAATATACATGGCGAAAACGACCACATCGCCTACCATATAAACGAGGATCTGACAGGCAAGGGGATATTCGTGGCCAATGTGATGGGTGCCCCTGGCATCGGCAAAACCACAGTGATCAAGAACCTGATCGCGAAACTGCGAGGGCACATGCCCTACGTCATAGAGGGCGACATAGAGTCTGACATAGACACCCGCGCCCTGCGGGCGATGGGGATCAAAGCCTTCCAGATCAACACTTTCGGCGCCTGCCATCTCGACGCGCCCCTAGTCCACAACGCTGTGCAGAATATAGAATTTGACGAACCAGGAATACTATTTATTGAGAATGTGGGCAACCTTGTATGCCCGGCGGAATTCAGCATCGGGGAGCACACCAAGATCTTGATCTGCTCGGTCACTGAGGGGAGCGACAAGCCATATAAATACCCGCTTGCTTTTGAGAAAGCGGGCATGATAATACTGAACAAGGTCGATCTGGCACCGTATCTTGAGTTTGACGAAAGCTTTTTCATGAAAGGGCTGCGTGCCATAAACAAAAACGCCCCGGTTATAAAGGCTTCGTCCAAGACCGGGGAAGGCTTTGAGGAAGCGGCTGGCTGGCTGGCGGATCAGGCGGCGCAGGCGCTTGCTGGCCGCTGAGGGCCATGCTGACCCCGTTTCGTGCCGGCTGCCAGCCCATCACGCGCCGGCTGCCAGCCAATAGCACGAAGGCTGCCAGCCTCGCGAAGGCGCTCACATGCCGCTGAAGATCTGGGCGAGCGTCTTTTCTTTCATGCTTGCCATAAGGATCTCCTGTAGGCGCATGAATTCCTTATGCACGGTGCAGGGATGGCCATTCTGGTTCATGGGGCACGCAAAGCCGCTCTGTAGGCAGGCGGTTATGAAGACCTGATCCTCTATAGCCGTGAAGACATCATAAAGGGTTATGGTGTCAACGCTTTTGGTAAGCGCATAGCCGCCCTGGACGCCGCGGTAGACACGGACCAGGCCGCTTGTTTCCAGTTTTTTTAGGATCTTGTATGAGAACTGATAGGAAATTCTTTCTTTGGTGCTGATATCTTCCGCAGTCTTCTTCGTGCCATCTGCCAGTTCGCGGATTATCCGGACGGAATAGTCGCACTCTCGTGAAATGAACATTAAAATACTCCTTATCATAAGTTGTTTTGGTTAAGCCACTGCACGAAAATGACATTGTCAGATTTGTAAACTTTATTTTCGCCCAGTTTGGTTCTGGTTTGGTTCTCAAGATACTTAAATTATAGAATCCTGGACGTTAGTTGTCAAGATTTAAATGATAAAAGCCCGCCATCTTTTATCCCTCTTTTATGCCAATTGGCGCAGCCTGGGCACAACTATGCGGATATTTATCCGTCTCCGCAGGCCGGGCCGCGGCCGGTTCCGGCACCCCGGCCGCTTCCGGTGCCCGGTGGCCTTTGGCTATTTCTTCGTCTCCGCCAGCTGCCTGATCGAGTGCAGCAGGCTGTCCGCCATGGCTTCCAGCGCAGGCAGGTTCTCGTCGTTCATGGACGAGTTGATGGTGAGCCGCTCCTTCAGGATCCTCATATTGCGCAGGTCCTCTTCTATGAATTTGGTCATGATGTCGCCGGATCTGCATGTCCACGTGCCGTTCTCGATCAGCGCGAAGGTGCGGTTCTGCAGGTTCAGCGATCTGAGGGAGGTCAGGTAGTTCTGCATCAGCGGGTGGACGCCCAGATTGTATGTCACGGAGGCCAGCACGATATGGCTTACCCTGAAAGTCTCGGAAACGAGGTAGGAAACATGCGTGTTCGAGACGTCGTGCACCGCGATATCGCGCAGGCCCTTGTCGGCAAGGCGCGCCGCCAGCGCGAACGCGGCGGACTCGGTATTCCCGTACATTGACGCGTATATTATCGCCACGCCGTCGCATTCGGCCTCATAGCGGCTCCACTTGTCATATTTGTCGATGAAATATTCCAGGTTGCTGCGCCAGACCGGCCCGTGGAGTGGGCAGACTACCTTCACAGGCACATTTGAAGCCTTGCGCAGGAGCAGCTGTATGTGCGGGCCATATTTGCCCACGATGTTCGTCAGGTAGCGCCGCGCTTCGCCCAGCCAATCGCGGTCGAAATCCACTTCGTCGTTGAAAAGCCGCCCGTCAAGCGAGCCGAAGGAGCCAAAGGCGTCGGCCGAGAACAGCACGCCGTCCGTCGTGTCGAAGGTGACCATGGCTTCCGGCCAATGCACCATGGGCGCGGCGATGAACACCACCTTGTGTGCGCCGAATGAGCGGGTGTCGCCTTCGGCGACTTCCTCATACCGCCCGTCTACTTCGAAGCCGAACTGCCGCATGTGCATGACGGCTTTTTCGGTGGTGATGATGCGGGCCTCCGGGTAGCGGATGAGGACCTCGCCCATAGAGGCGGCGTGGTCGGGCTCCATATGGTTGATGACGATATAGTCGAGCGGCCGCCCCCCCAGCACGCCGGCGATATTGTCGAGGAACTGCCGGCACACCCTCCAGTCTACGGTGTCGAACAGTACGGTCCTGTTGTCCAGCAGCAGATAGGAGTTGTACGAGACGCCGTTCGGGATGGGATGGATGTTCTCGAACAGTTCGAGGCGCCGATCGTTCGCCCCCACCCAGTAAAGATCATCTGTCACTTTTCTGACGACATGCATGTGATTACCCTCCTTATAATTCAGGCAGGCCCAGTCGCATAATGGCAGCTATCGCGGCGGCCGGCATGCCCAAAGCCTGGCGGCGCCATATACAGCTGCCCGGCCCGGCGTCATGCGCGGCCCCGCGCCGCTACGCTTCTATAAATGTAGCTTTTTCTTCGCCGCATTCGGGGCAGATCCACTCTTCGGGCACGGCGTCGAATGAAGTCGCCGGCCGGACAAAACCGTCGGGATCGCCCGCTGCGGGGTTGTATTCGTAGCCGCAGCCGCTGCATATATACCGCCTCCAGGTAGGCGTGGCCGCCGTGGGCCTTTGTACAGGCGCGGCGGGCCTTTGCACAGGTGGCGCTGGCCGCTTGGGCATGCCATTGTCGAGGGCGGCCGTTAGCGCGGGGAGCACGTCCCGGATGTCCCCGATGATCCCATAATCGCAGTTCTTGAAAATGGGGGCGGCCGGGTCGATGTCTATGGCCACTATCGTGGAGGCGCCCTTTGCGCCTTTAAGATGCTGCCCGGCGCCGGAAATCCCGCATGCGATATAGAGGCTGCCGTTGAACTTCTGCCCCGTCATGCCGATATAGCGGTTGAGAGGCAGGTATTTCATCGTTTCTGACACAGGGCGCGTCGATCCTATGGCTGCGCCGGCCTGTATCGCAAGCGCCGATATGAGCGGCATGTTGCTCCTGGTGCCAATGCCCTTGCCGACGCTGACTACGCGTTCGGCCTGGGAGATAGGCGTGTCTATGTCAATGCCGATGGTGAAGTCATGCCCCTCGGCCGCCAGGTTTTTCACAAGCGCGTGGGCGCGTTCCTCCACGGTCCCGTTCTTCAGCACGATCCGCTTGCGCAGCCCGGTAAGCGCACTGGGCCGCCCGCCGTCGGCCAGATCGCCTGTGGGTGCAATGCCGATCAGATGGGAGGCGATGATATGGCGCTGGACCTCGTCGCTGCCCTCGTATATGGTGCAGATCTTGGCGTCGCGGTATGCACGATCGATATCGGCCCCTCTGACATAGCCCGTGCCGCCATGGATCTGGAGCGCCTCGTTGACGACCTCCAGGCACATGTCCGAAGCGTACTGCTTGGCCATGGCCGCCTCCATGCTGTGGGGCCTGCCGCCATCCCTGAGCTCCGCCGCGCTGTAGGCCATAAGGCGCGCGCATCTAAGCTTGGTCGCCATGTCGGCCAGCCTGAACGATACGGCCGGGCGGAAGCAGATGGGGCTGCCGGACTGCACGCAGGCCTTCGAATGCGTGAGCGCACTGTCGAACGCGCCCTGGGCGATGCCGAGCGCCTGCGCGGCCGCGGCGATCCGCCCGCCGTCAAGTGCGCCCCTGGCTATCTCGAAGCCGCCGCCCTCATGGCCGAGCAGATTCCCTTTAGGTATCCTGACATCATTGAATATGAGCGTGGCGGTGGGCGAAGAGCGTGCGCCGAGCTTGTCGTAATGCTCGCTGAACGTGAAGCCCTCCCAGCCCTTCTCGACGATGAATGCGCTTATGCCGTCGGCGCCCACGCCAAGCGCGGTAGCGGCGAAGACTATATATATGCCGGCCTGGCCCGCGTTGGCGACGAAGCGCTTCTCCCCGTTGAGGATATAGCAGCCGTCGCCGGCTATGGCAGTCGCGGCAATGGATGCGGCGTCGTGCCCGGCGTCATGTTCTGCAAGCCCGAAAGCGCCGAGCTCGCGCCCTGATGCCAGCGGCACGAGGTACTTGCGTTTCTGCGCCTCAGTGCCATATGCAAATATAGGCCAGGACGCGAGGGAGACATGCGTGGAGAATATGGCGCCGACGCCGCCGTCAATGCGGGAAAGCTCTTCTACCGCGATGGCGTAGCTAAGGGCGTCCAGCCCGGCGCCGCCGTATTCCTCCGGATAGGGCATGCCCATCCAGCCAAGCCCGCCGAGTTTCTTCACAAGCCCGTCGGGGAATATGCTGTCGCGATCGAAGGCTGGCGCCGATGGCCGGATCTCGGCCTCCGCGAATTCGCGGGCCCTGGCCCGGATAGCCTCGTGTTTGTCGGCAGTACTGAAAAACATGGGCAGCCCTCCTTGATGTAGAAAATGTCGCTTCTATTATTATATAGCGGTATGACTATATAGCGATATGACGCGGCCGGCCATACGCGCCGCTGCCTATTCGAAGATGGCGGCGGTCTCGGACAGCGCTTTCATTATCGGGAGGGTCTGTGGGCATTGCCCCTCGCATGCGCCGCACTCGACACAGTTGGACGGGCGGTGCTCCTGGGCGAACCACATATTGAACAGCTCGCGCATTTTTTCGTTGTGGCTGTATACCTCCCAGTCATTCCTGTACTGGAGGCATTCCGGTATGTCGACCCCGGACGGGCAGGGCATGCAGTACTGGCAGCCCGTGCATGAGTAGGGGGTTATGCGGTTGTAGGCTTCGGCGACCTCGCCTATCAGGGCCCTTTCGCCGTCGGTCAGGCAGCCCGCGTCCGCGTCCGAGAGGATCCGCAGGTTCTCGTCAAGCTGCTCCATGCTGCTCATGCCGCTCAGTATCGTGAGCGCCTCCGGGAAATCCGCCACCCAGCGGAAAGCCCATTCGGCAGGCGAGCGCTTGATAGGCGCCTTGTCCCAGAGGCGGCTGATCGCGTCGGGTACGGAGTCGGTGAGCTTGCCGCCCTTGAGCGGCTCCATGATGATCACGGGCACGCCCTTGGAAGCGGCGTATTTCATCCCTTCGACGCCCGCCTGGAAACCAGCATCCATATAGTTCAGCTGTATCTGGCAGAACTCCCAGGGATATGAGTCCAGCACCTCCTTGAACAGGGGCAGATCGTCATGGAATGAAAAGCCTATACGCCCGATCTTCCCGGCGTCGCGCAGCTTCTCCACCTGCGGGAGCACATTGCATTCCTTCATGGCCTTCAGATGCCCCTTGTTGATGTTGTGGAGGAGGTACATGTCGATGAAGCCTGTATCAAGCCGCTCAAGCTGCTTTTCGAAGATAGGCACGACATCGTCCGCCGATTTCACGAAGAACAGCGGGAATTTGTCGGCCAGCAGCACCTTTTCGCGGTAGCCGCCTTTCAGCGCCTTGCCGACGGCCCGCTCGCTTTTTCCGCCGTGATACGGGAATGCCGTGTCGATGTAATTGACCCCGGAATCGATCGCCTTGCGTATCATGGCGATGGATTCAGCTTCGTCAACATCGTTGTGGTCGCCGCCGATGACCGGCAGCCGCATAGCGCCGAAACCAAGCAGAGAGATCTTTTCGCCTGTCGGCTCAAATGTCCTGTAATTCATAGCCTGCGCCTCCAATAGATATATGGATATACACCGAATAGGATAATTATACGCTTCAAGGCGCAAAAAAACAATGCGCAAATTAAAGAAGCACAAAGAAATAGCTGAAAAATGGTTGGAAATAGTTGAAGCTGGCAGGCGGGAGGATTCAAAATAAAGCTTGACGAACACCGCAGAAATGATTAAAATAGTATGGACGGGCAAATTATAGGCTAACGTGGCTCAATGGTAGAGCAGCGCATTCGTAATGCGCAGGTTGTGGGTTCGATTCCCACCGTTAGCTCCATA
>JAIRSA010000147.1 GCA_031255695.1 Eubacteriales Family XIII. Incertae Sedis bacterium
AGCTTGTCGGCTTCGAGGCCAACACGGTCCTGTACAAGAAGGATGGCAGCAGCTATGTGCCGTCCAGGATAAACACTGGCCAGCTCAACTCCATCGGGAAGGACGCGACCTACATCTTCCTGAAGACTGACGGCGACAAGGCATTCGACATCATCATCCAGGTGGACTAAGGCATACTGGCCTAAACAAGGCTAGAAATACAGCATAAAAGCTAAAAGGCGGCGGCCGGGCGATCCGGCCGCCGCCTTATTTTAATGGAATTGTAAAATTATATGAGTTGTAAAGCGTCAAACAAGGGGGTATAATATGAGCATTGGTGATTTGAACGAATACGTTGCCCATAGGCACAGCATGGGCTAGACAGGCTGTGTGGGCGGAAATCTGCATGCTCTGCTGGGAAAGAAGGTAAATGAGAATTATGGAAAAGAAATTGCTGAGTTTTGTTTTGTCGCTTACGCTCATTTTGGCTTGCGTGGCGCCGGCCTCGGCGGCTGACGGGGATGCCGCGCCGGCGCGCGAGATCGTGCCGAACATGGAATTCACCGGGAAGACGCTGACGCTCTCGCTCGAAGACGCGGTCAAGCTCATGACCACCAGCGGCGCCGGCTTCGAAAGCGCCGTGCTGAAGAAGGAGACATCGGACGCCCAGGCCAAGGGGCAGGAAGAACTGTGGACAAGCTGGGTCAATACCAGCAACGCGATGTCGGGCCTATCGTTCAGGCTAGGGGCGGGCGCCATAAACCCACTGAGGACATTGAATGCGCAGATCGTCAAGATGACGCGCCCCTACCTGATATCGCAGGCTGCCATACAGTACGAGATAGATATAAACACATTAGCCTATGAGACGACACAGGCCTACCACCAGGCCCTGCAGACTGAGGAGGCCATGCGCATAGCGGGCGAGAACCTCCAGAACCAGAAGAACATACTGGCGAACACGGAAAAGAAGCTGTCGCAGGGCATGGTATCGAGGATGGACCTGCTGACGGCGGAGAGCGCCGTGCAGGACGCCGAGGTCAAGCTGGCCTCTGCGGCCACGGGCCTGAAGTCGATGAAGATGAGCTTCAACCAGAAGCTGAACCTGCCGATCATGCAGGACGTGAAGCTGACGGGGACGCTCAAGATGGCCACAGCGCCGGGCATCGTGCTCAAGACGGCCATAGAGTCCGCGCTGTCCACGCGCAACGAGCTGAACATGATACAGTACCAGATAGACAGGGCCCAGCTTGAGCTGGACGACAAGCAGTTTGTCTCAAGGTATTCCGCGGAATACCTGACCGCGACCCTCGCCGTGAGGCAGGCGGAGAAGACCATGCGCGACACTGCCCAGCTGATAGAGCTGGATATCCGCTCGCGCTATATGGGCATAAACGATATTGCCAGCGAGATAGCGGCCCTGCAGAAGACCGTGTCCAACGCGAAGGAGGGCTACCGCCTGGCAGAGCTTTCATACAACGCGGGCATGAACACCCTTGTGGATGTCCAGGGGGCCCAGCTGGCGTCCTTCCAGGCGCAGCTGGCGCTGGCCTCGAAGACGCTCGAATACAACCTGGCGATCAACGATTTCAGCATGGCGATAGGCTATGGCAAGGGAACCACAGGGCAGGGGGCCGCCCAGGCCGAGTCCGCAACAGGGCAGTAGCGGCGCTTTGCAGCATGAGGGGAAAACCAGCCGGCCGCCGCCAATGAGCGGCGGCCGGTATTTTTTAGGCGCAGGCTTGGCGCATGCCGGCCATTCGCCGCTGGCGCGCGCCGCCTGGCGGGCGGCTTGGATGGAAAAGATGCTTTACAGAAAATACTTTAAAAGGCTCCTGGATATATTGCTGTCCCTGGCCGCCATCGTGCTGCTGTCGCCGATCCTGGCGGCGCTGTGGGTATTGGTCCGCGTGAAGCTCGGCAGACCGGCGATCTTCACGCAGGAACGGCCGGGCAGAGACGGGAAGCTGTTCATGCTGCGCAAGTTCCGCAGCATGAGCGAGGAGAGGGACGCGGCCGGCGCCCTGCTGCCCGACGGGCTCAGGCTGCCGCCCTTCGGCGCCATGCTCAGGCGGACATCCCTTGACGAGCTGCCGGAGCTGTTCAACATACTGAAGGGCGATATGAGCATCGTCGGCCCGCGCCCGCTGCTGGCGCGCTACCTGCCGCTATACACGCAGGAACAGGCCCGCAGGCACAGCGTCAGGCCTGGGCTAACCGGGCTGGCCCAGATCAGCGGCAGGAACGCGATAAGCTGGGAAGAGAAGTTCGAATATGATGTCTGGTACGCGGACCACCTGTCCGCCGCGCTGGACTTTAAGATATTGGCGAAGACGGTGTCTGCGGTGCTGCGGAGGGAAGGGATATCCCAGGCCGATCAGGCCACCATGGAGGAGTTTCGGGGCAGTGCGCCCAAGGGGCAGGAGTAGCCCACAGCGGCGAATGGAGGTGGCTGGATATGGGACAGAGGGCAATACCGCTTAGCGTGCCAAGGCTCAACGAAGAGATAATCGAAAACCTTGCGGAGTGCGTGCGCACGGGCTGGGTATCGACGGGCGGCCGCTTCATAGGCGAGTTTGAGGAAGCCATGGCGCGCTATCTAGGCGTGGGCGAGGCCGTGGGCTGCCAGAGCGGGACCGCCGGCCTGCACCTCGCCCTGCGCGTCCTGGGGGTTGGGCCGGGCGACGAGGTGATCGTCCCGACGCTGACCTTCATCGCGGCCGTAAACCCGGTCAGATACCAGGGGGCGGAACCTGTGTTCATGGACTGCGACGCGAATTTCTGCCTCGATCCGGCCAAGCTGGAGGCCTTCTGCCGCGAGGAGTGCCACATGACGGGGCGCGGCCTCGTGAACAGGGGAACAGGGCGGCGCATAGCCGCCGTGGTGGCCGTGCACGTGTTCGGGGATCTCGCCGACATGGAAGGGATCATGCGCGTGGCAGAGGCATACGGTCTGAAGGTCCTGGAAGACGCGACAGAGGCGCTGGGGGGCTATTACACGGAAGGCCGGTACAAGGGGCGTTTCGCCGGCACGATCGGCGACATGGGCGTGTATTCATTCAACGCCAACAAGATCATCACCACCGGCGGAGGGGGCATGATCGTCGCCAGGGAGCCGGGGGATATCGGCCGGGCGCGTTACCTTTCGCTGACCGCAAAGGACGACGGGCTTTTTTTTATACATGGCGATGTGGGCTACAACTACCGCATGCTGAATATACAGGCGGCCTTCGGCGTGAGCCAGATCAAGGAGCTGGAGGCCTTCATAGACATAAAGGAGAGGAACTACAGGGCCTACCGCGACAGGATCGCGGAGATGGGGATACAGGGGCTGCGCCTGCTCCCGTACCGCCAAGGCATACGGGGCAACCACTGGTTCTACTCATTCGAGATCGGCGGCGTGAAGCTAGGGGCGGCCGAAGCCGCCCCGGCGGGCGGCGCTGCCACAGCTTCCGAAGCTGGCACAGCCTTCGCGGCGGCCGCCACCGCAGGAGCCATGGCCGCAGCTGGCGCAGCCGCCCCGGCCTTTGCGGCCGCCGCCGCAGGAGCCATGGCCTCCGCTGACGCAGCCGCCCCGGCCGTCGCCACCGCAGGAGCCATGGCCGCAGCTTCCGAAGCCGCCCCGGCCCCAGAAAACCCCCGCGATGCCTTGATGCGCGCGCTGATCGCCGAGGGGATACAGTGCCGGCCGGTGTGGCGCCTGTGCCATAGGCAGAAGGCCTATGAAAAAGCGCAGAGCTTCATGATCAGCCAAGCCCTGCGCTATGAGGAAACCATCCTGAACCTCCCCTGCTCGACCAGCCTGGTGGAGGGCGACGTGGCGTATATATGCGAGGCGGTCGGGCGATTGATGCGGTAGTATACTAGCCAGCCCGCCCTGCCCCAGGCAGGCAGACGCATCTGCGCTTTCGAAGCCTCAGCCGCCCGCCTCAGGCAGCCAACCGCGTCCACGCTTTCGAAGCCTCAGCCGCCCGGCGCGGCGCGGCCGCCCCCAGGCAGCCAAGCGCGTCCGCGTCTTCGGCGTTTCATTGCTTTCGGCCCGCTCCGGCCCTATGCGCTGAGCGGGGCATCCTGGGCCGCCAGGGCCTCGCGCCTCAGTATGATCGAGTTGATCGCCAGCCCCAGCCCCAGAAGCCCGTAGAACAGGGGCATGACCGAGACGGTGCTGTCGTCCACTACGCCGGCGAAGGCGAAGCCCACGGTGCCGAAGAAGATGCCGGCGCCCGCGGCCGAACAGAAATCGTCGAACTTGCTGCGTGCATAGATGCGCGCGCTCTGGACGAAATATATCAGGAATATGGCCAGGAGCGCGATGACGGAGAGCACGCCGGTGCCGACGGCGGCGCCCAGATACATGTTGTGGGGCTTGTCAACGATGGTGGTGATGTTCCAGCCCGCGTTGTGCTTGCCCACATAGTCATTGTGCGGGAAATAGAGCGCATATGTGTCGGCGCCGTGCCCGATGAACAGGGTGTCCTTCAGCATAGGTATGGTGCGCGACCATATGAAGCCGCGCCCGCTGCCGAAGCTGGTGTTGTTCTTCCAGCCCATCGAAGGGATCTTGGAGAGCTTCACGAGCTTGCCGGTCTCGGCGTAGTACGACAGCCCGTCGTCGGTGAGGCGGAAGCCCCACAGCTGCGGGTTGTCGGCCAGCCTGAATATGCAGGTGTCCCGGCTGCTGCTTTCGTCGCTGCCCGACGTCGCGGGGAAGAGCAGCACCGGCGAGAAACGCTGGTCATCGATGAGGAAGACAGAATTCTCCTTTTCGTCGCTATCCCTGAGCTTGGATGTCGTGGCCACCAGCGTGAGCGGCATGCCGTCCGAATCGCGGGCCGTCATGTCCGAACTGTCGGCAGGGTTGAACGCTATGGTGGCCTCATGGCCGTCAATGCTGAATGTGAGGCTATAGTCCACAGTCTCGAAATAGTCCAGGTGTGTGGCCGTGACGGCGGGCGTGTTGCCGCCTGTAGGGTCTGGGGTGCCTGGAACGCTGCCCGCGACCTCCGGCCTTGAGTTCAGGTTCAGGACGCTGATGATGGCGCTCTTGACCTCGGTGTACCAGCTGGAGCCTGAGTAGGAGAGCATGTAGCTGTGGGTGCCCGCAGCCACGATGGCGGTGATCACGATGAGGGCCGCCACGGATTTCCACCATTTCAGCAGCTGCTTCCTGAGTATGAGCACGGCCGTGAGCACGACGAAGAACATGCCGAAAATGCCGCCCGACGAAGCCGCGCCTATGAGGTTGATCAGTATGAGCATGACGATCAGCCCCCACAGCGCCTTCTTGACGGGGCGCTTCTCGCTGAGGAACAGGAGGCCGAAGAGCGGTATGAGCAGCGTCAGGTAGAACGACACATAGTTTATATTGTAGACGGTCTGGTAGATCTCCCTGTTCTTGAACGTGAACGAGAGGAACTGGTTCCCCTCGGACGTGGCGCGGTCCACAAGCTCCCAGGTCGAGACGCCGTCGCTGTTGATCGTGTTCGGGAGCATCAGCTTCTGGCCCATGCCCGTGCGGAAAAAGTCGCGGTCCAGGAACTGGCTGATGCCGAGCAGGGAGAGCAGGATGGTCACGCCGGTCAGCGGGTACAGTATCCACTTGACGTTCCTCTCGGTGTTTACGGAGTTGATTATGTAGAACAGCATGAACATATAGCAGATTATGGTGTAGGTCCCCTCAAACCTGTCGTTCCAGCCGTGCCACGCGAAGAGCTTGTATTCCGACGTGAGGTAGGAGACGAGCACCAGGGCCACGTATATGGCCATGGGCAGGTAAACAGCGCTTTTCTTTATCGCGAGGGACTGGGTGCAGAGCCTGTATAGGAGCATCAGCAAGGCCGCAAAGGCGCAGATCACGATCAGCACGACCTTGTAATGGCTGAAGAAATCGACGAGTGCATTGGAGTTGCCGGTCCAATAGAATGACGTCATGTCACGTGTGTAGTTGAACATCCGGATGATGACGATGACCACTGCGGTGAAAAGGGCGGCGGGCACAAGCTGCAGGCCGTATATGCCCTCGCCGGCCCCCTTGGCGTGGCTCATGGACCACAGATAGGCCGGATCCTTCGAGGCGGGGGGTTCGCCAATGCCCTTCTTGGCTTTGTTGGCGCTTGTTTTGTTTCTGCTCATATGGGGGGATGCTCCTTAATCATAAATATTGATATATGCTCATTCTGTGCGGGCGGAATCATTAACATCATATCCTATTTTTGGACTTATTTCAAGGGAAAAATGATTGCGCCCTTGCGCGTGGGCGGCAAAAGATGTACAATGTTGTAGGATGGCCGCTAGGCGTGAATGCGGCAATATTATCAGGCATATATGCAAAAGGAAGGCTTATGGGAAAATATATCCGCATTGCGGTCCTGATCGCCGTTGACATGATCGCGGTGAATATTTCATTCATATTCTCGTATTTGATGCGTTCCGAGTTCAACCCTGAGTCGGAGCTGTTTGTCAATTGGTTTTCGGCCTATGCCGACAATATCCCTGCCATCACGCTGATAAAAATCGCCGTCTTCTTCGCGTTTGGGCTCTACCGCAGCCTCTGGCGCTACGCCGGGGCGGAGGAGATAATGAAGATAACGGTGGCCATGGGCGTCGCCACGCTGGCGGTGATGGGATATATGTCCTTCATGCTGAACAGCGTGCCGAGGAGCATATACGTCATGAGCTTCATCGTGGACGTGTTCGTCGTCGGCGGGTCCAGGGTGGTTTACAGGATACTCATCGGCATAAAGGGGCAGGGCGGCATCAGCCTGAACAGCTTCGACTTCCGGCTGGGGGCCCTGAAGCTGGCCGGCAGCCGGGCCGGCGAGATAAGCCGGGTCATGATAGTCGGGGCGGGCGACGCCGGGGCCTCGATGATAAAGGAGATAAAGCATCACCCGGAGCACAACAAGAGGGTGATCGTGGCCATAGACGACGACCCCTCCAAGAGGGGCAAGCGCATCATAGGCGTGCGCATAGCGGGGGGCAGGAAGGAGATCCGGAGCGTGGCGCGCCGCTATGGCGTGCACGAGATCATCATCGCCATACCGTCCGCGTCCAAGAGGGACATACAGGCCATCGTCAGCGAGTGCAACAGCACGCGCTGCAGGCTCAAGATACTGCCGGGGCTGATAGACCTGATCAATGACAAGGTCAGCGTCAGCAAGCTGCGCGATGTGGACATAGAGGACCTGCTCGGGCGCGAGCCTGTCGAGGTCAACCTGCGCGAGATAAGCGGCTATATCGAGGGGCGCATAGTGATGGTCACAGGGGGCGGCGGCTCCATCGGCTCGGAGCTGTGCCGCCAGATAGCGGGCTTCAGGCCGAGGCGGCTCGTGGCCGTGGACATATACGAGAACTCCATATTCGATCTGGCGAACGAGATGAAGGCGGCCCACCCCGGCGTCGAGTTCGAGGTGACGATAGCCTCCGTCAGGGACA
This sequence comes from Eubacteriales Family XIII. Incertae Sedis bacterium, assembly GCA_031255695.1. Taxonomy (GTDB): domain Bacteria; phylum Bacillota; class Clostridia; order Peptostreptococcales; family Anaerovoracaceae; genus JAISED01. Next base: position 7,414 of record JAIRSA010000147.1, read on the forward strand.
AGGCGAGGATGCGGGAGGTGTTCAGCAAGTACATGCCGCATGTAATCTTCCACGCGGCGGCCCACAAGCACGTGCCGCTCATGGAGATGAACCCGAAGGAGGCCGTGGCGAACAATATACTGGGGACGGCGAACATGATCGATCTCGCCGACGAGTTTGCGGCGGAGAAGTTCGTGATGATATCCACGGACAAGGCCGTCAACCCGACGAACGTGATGGGCGCCTCGAAGCGCGTGGCCGAGATGATATTGCAAGAGAAGTGCAAGGTTTCGAAGAACACGCATTTCGCGGTGGTGCGCTTCGGCAATGTCCTGGGCAGCAACGGCAGCGTGATCCCCTTCTTCAGGAAGCAGATAGAGGACGGCGGCCCAGTAACGGTCACCCACGAGGAGATCACGCGCTACTTCATGACCATCCCGGAGGCCGTGCAGCTGGTCATACAGGCGGGGGCATTGGCGGAAGGCGGGGAGATGTTCATACTCGACATGGGCGAGCCTGTGAAGATCAAGGATCTGGCCGAGAACGTGATCCGGCTGTCGGGCTACACGCCCTACGAGGACATCGACATCGTGTTCACGAAGCTGCGCCCAGGGGAAAAGCTGCACGAGGAGCTGATACTGGAGGCCGAGGGCGCGAAGCCGACGCGGCACGAGAAGATATTTGTCGGCAGGCCGTTGCCGCCTTCGGAGATGCTATGCGGGATAATGAGCGGGGACAGGACGCTGGAGGACATAGTGTACAACGATATTGCGGCGCTCAGCGATGGGCAGGTGAAGGAATGGCTGCATAAGCTGGCGCCTAACTATACTATTATGCAGGAGAAACCAAGGATAAGAGGAGTAGTGATCGATGATGATGAATAACCACGAAGAACACAGGACCTTGAAGGCGGCCTTCCTGGGCTGCCCAGGGACGGCGGCGGATGTGCAGGGGAGGCTCTCTGGCGTGTATGACGGGCTGGTTTCCGGCAATGAGGCCTTTACCGGATGGGCGACGCTGCCCGGCAACGGCGACCCGGCGGAGCTGGAGCGCATACTGAAGGCCGCAGCGAAGATACGGGGCGAGAGCGACGTGCTGGTGGTCGTAGGCATAGGCGGGTCCTACCTGGGCGCCAGGGCGGCGATAGAGATGCTGGGCGCGTGGCAGCCCGATCCGGGCAGCCCGGAGATACTGTACGCCGGGCAGAACCTGAGCGGGACATATCACGCGGATCTGCTGAAGTGCCTGGAGGGCAAGGAGCTGAGCCTGTGCGTGGTCTCGAAGTCGGGGACGACGACGGAGCCGAACATCGCCTTTGCCGTGCTCAAGGACGCATTGACAGCGAAATACGGGAAGGCGGGGGCAGCGGGGCGGATCTACGCGATAACGGACCCGCAGTCGGGCTCGCTGAGGGCCGAGGCAGAGGTGGAGGGCTACGAGAGCTTTGTGATACCGCCGGACATCGGCGGGAGGTATTCGGTGCTGACGCCTGTCGGGCTGTTGCCGATGGCGGTCGCGGGCATAGACGTGAAGTCGGTGCTGGCGGGCGCCATAAGGGCTGCGGAGCCGGACATGCGCGCGCTGGCGGGCAGCGTGGCCGCGACCAGGATGGCCCTGATCGACAGCGGCAAGTCCGTAGAGGTCTTCGAGCAGTACGAGCCGTCGCTGTTCTACTTCACTGAATGGATGAAGCAGCTGTTCGGCGAGAGCGAGGGCAAGGAGGGCAAGGGCCTGTTCCCTGCGGCCGTATCGTTCAGCACGGACCTGCATTCGCTGGGCCAGTTCCTCCAGGAGGGCAACCAGATATTCTTCGAGACCCTGCTGGATGTCAAGGAGCCGCCGAGGGATCTGGCGGCGCCGCAGAGCGCCGACCCGCTGTTCGCGGGCAAGAGCATGAACGCCGTGAACCGCGCGGCGCTTGAGGGCGTGATAGCCGCGCACAGGGCGGCGGACATACCCATCATAAAGATAGAGATCCCGGACATGTCCCCATACAGCTTCGGGCAGATGGTCTACTTCTTCCAGCT
>JAIRSA010000054.1 GCA_031255695.1 Eubacteriales Family XIII. Incertae Sedis bacterium
AAGCTGAATGAGGAAGTTTACATCATTCTAAGCGGGAAAGGTATGTATATGGTGGATGGCGAAGAATTCCCTATTCAGGAAGGGAGCGTTATTCGCGTGTCGCCGGAGGGTGAACGGGCCATTAAGGCTGAAACCGATATGATGCACATCTGCATTCAGGCGCAAAAAGGAAGCTTGACCCAAGCCACAAGGGATGATGGGGTGCTGAGCGAATCCAAGGCTTCATGGATGAAAGAACAGTAAGCTGCCACGTGGTATAAAGTAACGTATAAAATCCCACTATTTTGAATACAGTGGGATTTTTTCATTTGTTAATCTGCCATCTTCGGGAGGACGCCGGCATTTCGCCGTCCGTCTTGGTGGGATTGGAGCCTGTTCTCCCCGGAATCCATGATTCCGGGATGCGGCGGCACCCGTGTCGTCATTGACTCCCTCGGCAGGACAAGGAAAATCGGTTAATACTTATCGCGGTGAAATCCAGAACAATCGGAATAATACGGACAAATAACCGAATAATATATTGATATTGTTCCGATACCGTGATATACTAAATTCACAGATTGAGAGGTGCTGAAATGGACTATATTACGGTAAAACAGGCCGCCGAGAAATGGGGCGTATCGAATCGTCGCGTCCGTATCCTGTGCGCTGAGGGGAGGATTGGCGGTCTTGTTCGCAAAGGCCGTTCCTATTTGATTCCGGCTGATACATTGAAGCCGATAGACAGGCGCAGCTTGCGCGGGAAAGAAATCCCCGAGCGGTACGCCGCGCTGTTTGCTTCGGTTGATGAATTGAAGAGCGAGCGGGGCCGCCGCCGCCCGCTGACGGAGGGGGAATTGAAACGCTTGCGTGATGAATTCCTTGTCGAGTTCACATATAACTCGAACGCTATAGAGGGCAATACGCTCACATTGCAGGAAACCGCGCTCGCTTTAGAGGGCGTGACGATAGACCAAAAACCGCTCAAGGACCATCTTGAGGCCATCGGTCATCGTGACGCTTTCCTCTATGTCTGTTCGCTCGTTTCGGACAATGTATCCGTCTCGGAGCGTATCATAAAAGAGATTCACTCTCTCGTACTGATGAACCGTCCGGAGGACAAAGGCATATACCGCAGAATCCCCGTTACAATCATGGGTGCGTTCCACGAACCGCCGCAGCCGTATCTTGTTCCGGTGCAGATGGAAAACATAGTTCGTGAACTTGCCGCAGACAGGCGCCACATCCTTGAAACCTGCGCGGTGTTCCATCTGAATTTCGAGGGCGTTCATCCGTTCATCGACGGCAACGGACGCACGGGCAGATTGATACTGAACCTCATGCTCATGCAAGCCGGATACCCACCGATCAATGTGAAGTTCGCCGACCGAAGAAGATACTACGATTGCTTCGACAGCTACTATCGGAACGGCGACGCTTCGCCGATGATAGCGATGGTTTGTGAGTACGCGAAGGAAAGACTGTCGCAGTATTTGAAAATCCTGTAATCCGCAAGGCGGAACAGACTCTGTCATCAGCTTCTAAACCCCCGTCGCAAGGATGCTGACAGACGGAATTTCGTTTGCAATTAAGTGAAAGTTTTTGTTCATTTCAAAAATAGCTTGCAAAAATCGCAAGTTATTTTTATAATGAACAATAGGATCTTGTTTTCGGAAGGCAATCAGAAAAATAGGCCCCCAGAGCCTTGAATTTTCAGAGCCCTGGGGGTTTGCCGCCTTGCGAGAAGATGTAGTGTAATTCAGCTTTTTTTGTCTGCCCCAAATTTTTTTTGATTAATTGGTTGCTTTCACACGGATGATTCGATCCATGACACAAAACCGGCGCGCCCAGGGTTCGTTTGACAGTCTGATATTATAAGCGTTTCGCATTTATGATATAATAGCCATAAATCGGCTAGTATCATTTGAGGCCCTCCGCTGCGCGGAGATGGCAGATATATCATAAAATGCTTCGCATTATTATGATATAATAGCCAAGAGGCGGCACCGATATGCCCAGGCCAAAACCAACATTAACGCTAATATGAAAGGAATAATTTTAATCTATGACTATTTTTGAATCAGCAGTACTAGGTTTATTGCAAGGGCTTGCGGAATTCCTGCCGATAAGCAGTTCCGGGCACCTTGCTCTTTTGGAGCATTTCTTTGGGATCGAGGGCGAGAAGGTGCTGAGCTTTGCTGTCCTGCTGCATGTGGGCACGCTCATTTCCATATTCGCCGTATACCGTAAAGATATATGGGAGCTTATAGTCGAGCTTGGCGCGGTATTCAAGGACATTTTCACTGGGCGGGGGCTTATGGTCAACAAGAATGACACGAGGCGGCTGGGCTTCATGATAATCGTCGCCACCATACCGACGGTCATCGCCGGCTTCACGCTCCGCGACACGTTCGCATTGCTGTATGCCAACATACCGGCGATCGGCGCGGCGCTGATAGTCACGGGGACGATGATGTTCTTCGCGGAACGCGGCGCATATGGCGCGCGCGGCCTGATGGAGATGAAATTCAGCCACGCCATACTCGTCGGGGTGCTTCAGTCCGTCGCGCTTTGCCCAGGCATTTCGAGATCGGGCGCCACCATCGTCGGCGGGCTCGTCAGCGGGCTGAACAGGGAATTCGCGGTAAGGTTCGCGTTCCTCATATCCATACCGTCAGTCATCGGCGCCGTGATCCTCGAAGCCCCGGAGGCGTTCAAAGGCGGCATAGATACGGCAATGCTGCTGCCCATCGTACTCGGCGTAGCTTTGGCAGCCATAGCGGGCTTCATAGCCATAAAGGCGATGATCCGTGTAGTGTCCGGCAAGAAGCTGTACTATTTTTCGATCTATACCTGGATTTTGGGCGCGGGCGCCATCGTGTACGCCCTGTTCTTTATCTAGGCGGCAGGGGCGGAGAGCCTCCGCATTGGCGTACAGCGACAATGATAATTGGGAGTACATATGGCAGACAGCACAAAAAAAAGCAATAATTCCAAGAAACCTAAAAATGGATCTGGCTCACGGGCCTCGAAGGCGCAGGCCGCTTCTGAGAAAAAAAGCGCCCGCGACGCCGGCCGCGCCGACGCAGGCCGCAATGGCCTCGGCGGAAGGGATGCGAAAGGCGCGCCTTCGGACAAGACCGAGCGCGTGAGGGCAGAGATCTGGGCCATCGCATCGATAGCTTTGGGCGTCTTCCTGATAGCGGCCCTGCAGCTTTCGTCCGCAGGGCGCTTCGGCAGCGCCATAAAGACATTCTTTATGGGCCTTTTGGGCGCGCCTGCGTACGCGCTCCCGTACTGCCTTATCGCCTTAGGGCTACTCATCCTGTTCAAGAAGACATCCAGGCTGGGGGTGCGCTCTGTGGTGCTGTTTTTGCTGCTGCTGTTCTTTCTGTCCCTGATCAATGCGGGGCGGCTGGTCAACCCTGACGATCCGGCATTTTCATTCCTCGATATTGCCGGGATCTTCAGCGACGGCGCCGCAGGGAAGAACGGGGGGCTCATAGGGACACTGGCCGGCGCCGGCCTGATAAAGCTGATCGGTCGGGCCGGGCTTTACATACTTTCGATCTCGGGCCTGCTGATAACGGCCCTGCTTCTGGTCAATACGCCGTTTTCGCAGCTCTTCGAAAAGCTCAAGGCGAAACGCGCCGCACGCAAACACAGGGCGCTCGAAAGGGCGGCCGCCGAGGCCTCCAAGCGGGGGCGCGGCGCAGACGGGGTGCTCGGCGACGGCACAGCGCAAGGCGCCGGGACGGGCGCGGCGCCTGCCGACAAGCGCCCAAGCCTGCTGTCCGGCCGGGCAGGCTCCCTGCTCAGGCAGATGCGCATCATAGGCTATGTGAACGACGACGCGCTTTTTGACGGCAGCAACAATGACAGCGACGGCGTGAGCCTCGGCGTCGAGCCGGCTGCCGAACATAAATCCGGCATGGGCCTAGAGGGCGAGGACAGCCCTGGGCTTGGGGTCGATCCGCCCCGGCTCCGCATCGAGGGCCTTGGGCTCGGCGACGACTCCGAAAACCTCTACAGTACGGCGCTCCCCGCATCGGGCGGGCCTTCGGCCATCCCTGCGCAGGAAGGCGCATACCCGGCGGGCGCGGGAGGGCGCGGGAAAACCGATGCCCCGCTCCATGGCGCGGGCGCAAGCCTGGACGATGGCGCAGGCCTGAACGGTGGCGTAGGCCATGCCGACGGAACGGGCCGGGGCGATGGCGCGGATCGCGGGCACGGCGCTGGCCATGCCGGCAGCGCCGATCAGCCGGGCGGCGTAGGCAAGGCCCGTGGCGCTGCAGCGCCTGGCAGCGCGGATCCTGGGCGTGACGCCTTGCGCGATCTCCCCCCCGGCGCCGGGACCGACGCCTATCTTTTCAGGGACTACGAGCTGCCGCCCATAAGCCTGCTGAGCAAAAGCGTCCAAAAGCACGCCCCGGCGAGCGTCCAGCGCCCCGAAGCGATGGCGAAGAAACTGGAAGAGACGCTCGAAGATTTCAACGTGAAAGCCGAAGTCACACGCGTGACTGTGGGGCCGTCCGTAACCCGCTACGAAATCCAGCCCGGCAAAGGCGTGAAGGTGAAGAGCATCAAACAGCTCGAAAGCGACATCGCGCTCAACCTTGAGGCGAAAAGCATCCGCATCGAGGCGCCCATCCCCGGAAAGGCGGCGGTGGGTATCGAGGTGGCGAACGACAGGATAGACGTGGTCGCGCTCAGGGACATCATCGAATCCGCAAGCTTCAAAAGCTCGGCGTCGAAACTCACCTTCGCCGTGGGCATGGACATATCCGGCAAGAGCATTGTCGCCGATCTGAAAGAGATGCCGCATCTCCTCATTGCAGGTTCGACAGGCTCAGGCAAAAGCGTCTGCATCAATAGCATAATAATGAGCATACTGTACAAGTCGCGCCCTGACGAGGTGCGCCTCGTGCTCGTCGACCCCAAGGTCGTGGAGCTCGGCAATTACAATGGGATCCCGCATCTGCTGGTCCCCGTGGTCACGGAACCCGGCAAGGCGGCCTCCGCCCTGAACTGGGCGGTGCAGGAAATGCTTGCCCGTTATGAGAAATTCAGCAAGACAGGCGTCCGCGATCTCGCCTCTTACAACAAGGGGATCAGGGAAGGCGGCGAAAAACTGCCTCAGATCGTCATCATCATCGACGAGCTGGCCGATCTGATGATGGTCGCGCCGGCGAAGGTCGAGGAGTCGATATGCAGGCTCGCGCAGATGGCTAGGGCTGCCGGCATGCACCTCATCGTCGCCACGCAGCGCCCGTCCGTCGACGTAATAACAGGCGTCATCAAGGCGAACATCCCGTCGCGCATAGCCTTCGCGGTCTCGTCGCAGGTCGATTCCCGGACAATACTGGATATGTCGGGGGCCGAGCATCTGATGGGCAGGGGCGATATGCTGTTCAATCCCCTTGGGCGCGCGAAGCCGCTGCGTGTCCAGGGCACCTTCGTGACCGACAGCGAGGTCCACAGCGTGATTGACTATGTGCGCAAGCAGATGGGTGCCGAATACGCCGAAGATGTCATCAGCACGATAGAGAAGGGCGGCCCCGAAGGCGAAAAGGAAGACGATGACGCCGACGAGCTGCTGCCTGACGCCATAGAGACAGTCGTGATAGCCAAGCAGGCATCGGCCTCCATGCTGCAGCGCCGCTTCCGCATCGGCTACAACAGGGCGGCGCGGCTTGTGGAGATGATGGAGGCGCGCGGCATAGTGGGCGCCGCAGACGGGGCGCGGCCGCGTTCCGTGCTGCTCACCGAGGAAGAGTTCTTCAGGATGAAGGGCGCTTCGCCCTCCAGCCTGGGCGGCGAAAGCCCAGGCCATGCGGCAAACACGCCGCCCTCCGCCACAGCGCATTATGGGGCAGGCGGCGAAGACGACGATGACGAAAACGAAACGGAGCTATGATTTGAGCACTATATATACTGTGTATTTTGAGACTTTGGGCTGCCCCAAGAACGTCTGCGATTCGGAGAACGCTGCGGGCATCCTTGAAAGGGAAGGCTTTCGGATGGCCGGGGCCCCAGAAAGCGCCGATGTGATAGTCGTGAATACCTGCGGCTTTATCGATGACGCGAAAAGGGAGTCCATAGCGGCCATCTTCGAAATGGCAGAGCACAAGAAAGACGGCAAGCGGCTCGTGGTCTCCGGCTGCCTCTCGCAGCGCTACGGGGACGAGCTCGCCAGCGAGCTGCCTGAAGTGGACCGCTTCATCGGCGTGCATGACTACGGCAGGCTCCCCGCGATCTTGAATGAAATCCTAGGGCAAGGCGCGGCGCCGAACGCTACGACAACGCAGGCAGCCACGGCGGCACAAGGCGCGACAACGCAGGCAGCCACGGCGGCACAAGGCGCGACCGCACAGGGCGCTGCGGCGCAAGGCGCGACCGCGCAGGGCGCTGCGGCGCGAGACGCGGCCGGCGCGGTGCAGGATGCCCCCGGCACGCCGCCGGCCGCCGGCAATACCGCCCGATTGCCTAGGAAGCGCCTTGAGCCTGTATATTCCGCCTTCGTGAAGGCCGCCGACGGCTGCGACAACCGCTGCTCTTACTGCGTGATCCCTCAGATACGCGGGCCCTACCGCAGCCGGCCCATGGATGAGATCGTATACGAATGCGAAACGCTCGTGGACGGCGGCGCCAAGGAGATCGTGCTCATCGCCCAGGACCTCACCGCATACGGCAGCGATCTCCACGGCCAGCCCGCGCTCCACACGCTGGCGCGCAGGCTGTGCCGCATAGACGGCCTCAGATGGCTGAGGCTCATGTACTGCTATGAGGATCGCATCACCGACGGGCTGATCGAGGCCATGGCGGCCGAAGATAAGATATGCGGCTATATCGATATGCCCATACAGCATATAAACAGCCGCATCCTGAAGTCGATGCGCAGGCACTCTACTCAGGAAAGCATTTGGCGCACCATAGAAAAGCTGCGCCGCGCGATGCCGGACATAGCGATCCGCACGACGCTGATCGCCGGTTTCCCTGGCGAATCCGACAGCGAATTCGAAGAGCTGCTGGATTTTGTCATGCAGGCCAAATTCGATCGGCTCGGCGCTTTTGCGTACTCGCGCGAAGAGGGCACACCGGCCGCAGAAATGGAAGGCCAGATAGACGACGAAACAAAGCAGGCGAGGCTTGAGGCGCTGATGCTTGCGCAGCAGAAGATCTCGCTGGCGAAGAACCGCTCCATGATAGGGCGCACGCTGGAAGTGCTCGTGGAGGAGGAGAACGGCGACGGCAGCTTCTTCGGAAGGACAAGGCGCGACGCGCCTGAGATCGACAACGGCGTCATATTCAGCGCAGCCGCCGGTGCGGCAGCCAGTGGGACCGGGTTTGGCGCCGACGCGGTCGCCGGTGCGCGTCCGCGCGTCCGCCCCGGCGATCTGGTGCTTGTCCGGATAAACGACGCCTTCGACTACGACCTGGCGGGCGAACTTGTTTCGCCCCTGCCATGACCGGCACCGGCAGATATTGGCCGGCAAGGCGGCAAAGCCGCAGCCAGGATGCTTTGAGCCCAGTTAGGAGAACCACGACATGAGCATGAAAAACCTTCCAAACCAGCTTACCATGCTGCGCATCGCTTTGGTGCCCGTTTTCATCGTTGTACTTATGAGCGGGCATTACTATAGCTCAGCCGCCATATTCGCGGCCGCCTCCATCACGGACGCGCTGGATGGGTACATAGCGCGCAAATACGATCTCATAAGCAACTTCGGCAAGCTGATGGATCCCCTTGCGGACAAGCTCCTCGTCGTTTCGGCGCTGGTCTGCCTGGTAGAGCTTGGGGATATACCCGCGTGGATAGTGATAGTGATACTCGCGCGCGAATTCGCCATAACCGGCCTCCGCTCCGTCGCGGCAAGCAGCGGCGCGGTAATCGCCGCAGGCTTTTCAGGGAAACTGAAGACGGTGTTCCAGATGATCGCCATCATAGCGCTCCTGCTGAAAAACCAGCCCTTCGAGATGGCAGGCGTGCCTTTCGCGTATGCCATGCTCATGGCCGCGCTTGTGCTCACCATATATTCAGGCGCCGAATACATAGTAAAAAACCGTCAATTCTTCAAGAATTGATATTGCATGCAATGAATTTACGCCAATTGCATTAATTGTATAAAATGGAATGGATGATGATATGAAAGCTGTAATCGTTACTGTAGGGACCGAGCTGCTGTTCGGCCAGACTGTAGACACAAACGCCGTATATCTGTCACAGCAGCTACAGCTGCTCGGCATAGACGTCATGTACCGGCACACCGTGGGCGACAACCCTGGGCGCATCCGCAGGATACTCGATCTGTCCTACGAGGACTGCGATCTGGTGATCACGACCGGCGGGCTCGGCCCCACCCAGGATGACATAACAAAGGAAATCGTGACTGAGGCGCTTGGCGACGCCCTGGCCGTGCACGATGAGACAGAACAGGCGATCAGGGGCTTTTTCGCCAAGGCGAAGCGCCCCATGACCGAAAACAATCTCAGGCAGGCCATGCTGCCCACAAGGGCCGACGTGTTTGCCAACAGGCACGGGACCGCGCCAGGCTTCGCGCTCGAAACCGATGGCAGGATCGCCATATGCCTGCCGGGGCCGCCGCGCGAGATGAAGCCGATGTTCGAGGAATGCGCCGCGCCGTATCTCAGGGCGAGATGCGGCGGCACTATACATTACCGCATGGTCAGGACCTTCGGGATAGGCGAGTCCGCGCTTGAGGCCGCGATAAGCGATCTGATAAGCGCCCAGACCGACCCGACGCTGGCAACCTACGCCAAAGACGGCGAATGCAGCATCAGGGTCGCTTCGAAAAGGGCGGACGAGGCAGAGGCCCGGCAGGCCGTCTGCAGCATGCTGGAAACGCTGCACGGGCGCATAGGCGAATACATATTCAGCGACGACAACGAGGAGCTCGCTGCTGTCGTGGGCAAAAGGCTCATTGAGCGCAATATAAGCGTCTCCTGCGCCGAATCCTGCACGGGGGGCATGTTCGCCCAGAGCCTGACAGGCACACCGGGCATTTCCGCAGTGTTCGACAGGGGCTTCGTGACCTACAGCAATGCCGCGAAAGCCGAAGAGCTGGGCGTATCGCCTGCGGTCATCGAAGAGCACGGCGCCGTCAGCAGGGAGACAGCGCTCGCGATGGCGCGCGGGGCCCTGTCCGCTTCAGGCAGCAGGCTTGCCATATCGGCCACGGGGATCGCCGGCCCAGGCGGCGGGACCGAAGAGAAGCCCGTCGGGCTCGTGTATATGGCATGCATATTCGACGGCAAGGAGATGTGCGAAAGCATACGCGCCCGCAACAACGGCCGCAGCTGGATACGCAGCTACGCCGTGCTCCACATGCTTTCCATGATCCTCCGGGCGATCGAGGATGCGGATAGCTGACCCATGCACCCCGGCAGATCAATGCGGGGCTGCACGCCTAGGCAGTAAGGCCCGGCAGATCAATGCGGGGCTGCGCATCTAGGCTGTAAGGCCCGGCAAATAAAAACGGATATATTGTTGTAATATATTTACAATATTTAAAATATATGTTATAATGACTTGAGGACGGCCATTGCGCCCGCGCCGCACTGGCATGCCATGCGGGCCGGCGGCGAAATGGCAGGCAGGAACGCAGGTTATCATTCGGAACAGATATAAAAGTATGGAGGTTATTATGGCTGTTATCAACAAGGAAGAGAAAGAGAAGGCGCTAGAGGCGGCCCTGGCACAGATACAGAAACAGTTCGGCAAAGGGGCGATCATGAAGCTCGGCGACGAGGGCGCCAAACTCAACATCGCCGCCATCCCCACAGGCGCCATCAGCATCGATATAGCGACAGGCATAGGCGGCGTGCCGCGCGGCAGGATAGTGGAAATCTTCGGCCCCGAATCTTCGGGCAAGACGACGCTGACGCTTCATATCATAGCCGAAGCGCAGAAACTAGGGGGCAAGGCGGCCTTCATCGATGCCGAGCATGCCTTGGATCCTGACTATTCGAAGCGGCTCGGCGTCGATATAGACGAACTGCTCGTCTCCCAGCCAGACACGGGCGAGCAGGCCCTCGAAATATGCGAGCTGCTGGTGCGCAGCGGCGCCGTCGATGTCGTTGTGGTGGACTCCGTCGCCGCGCTGGTCCCCAGGGCCGAGATAGCGGGCGACATGGGCGACTCGCACGTAGGCGTGCAGGCCCGGCTCATGTCCCAGGCGCTCAGGAAGCTCGCCGGCGCGATAAACCGCTCCAACGCCTGCGTCATATTCATAAACCAGCTGCGCGAGAAGATCGGCGTGGTCTATGGCAACCCCGAAGTCACGACAGGCGGCAGGGCCCTGAAATTCTACTCGTCCATGCGCATAGATGTCCGCAAGGTCGAAAACATCAAGTCCGGCGACGAGATCCTGGGCACACGCACAAAGGCCAAGATCGTGAAGAACAAAGTCGCGCCGCCCTTCAAGCAGGCCGAATTCGACATAATGTACGGCCTCGGCATCTCCAAGGAAGGCGACCTTCTGGATTCCGCCGTCAATGCCAAGATAATCGACAAGGCAGGCGCATGGTACAGCTTCGAGGGGACACGCATAGGGCAGGGCAGGGAGAACGCCAAGACATATCTCAAGGAAAACCCCGAAACCATGCAGAAGGTTGCAGATCTGGTGAAAGGCACCCTCCACCCGGCGGCAGACGACGCGGACGCCTCCGATGCCAAGGGCGCGTTCTTTGAAGGCGGCGTCAAGGTGGACGAAGACGGCGTGATCATAGAGTAGGGCGGCCTGCGGGCGCTACAGTCCACATGCACACGCCGCTACAGTCCACGCGCATACAGCCGCGCCGGCCTTCGGCCCCACGTGAGGACTGTAGGCAGCTGTGCGCTACTGAAATCCGCGCCTGAAACCCGTGCGCTGAAATCCGCGCCTGAAACCCGTGCGCTGAAGTCCGCGCCCAGCATTAAACTAAATTGACTTATTGACATTGGCGCTGACTTGTGCTATGATTATGAATTGTAAGCCGCTCAGAACGGGTCTAAAAGCGTTGGCGCTGCCCGTATGGCGAGGCTGGACAGAGGAGGTAAATAAATAATGTACGCAATAATCGAAACAGGTGGCAAACAATACCGTGTCGAACCTGGCGATGCCTTTCATGTGGAGAAACTGAAGGCGGAGCCTGGCGAGAAGATCGAGTTTGACAAAGTGCTGTTTGTCCACGATGGGGACACGGTAAAGATAGGGACGCCTTATCTTGAAACCGCAAGGGTCTTCGGCACCGTCGTCGAAAGCGGCAAGGGGCCAAAGGTCATCACTTTCAAGTTCAAATCGAAAAAGGACTACAGAAAGAAGCAGGGCCACAGGCAGCCTTACACACTGGTCGAGATCGGCTCCATGGTAGTCGACGGCAAAGAGACCGTTTTCACCAAACCGGCAGAGCCCAAGGCGAAAGCCGGCGAAGAAGGGGCGCAGAAGCCCTTTGACCTGGAAGATACAAAGGATGGCGGCGCGGATGCCAGCAAGGCTGCGGGCACCGGCAAAACCCCTGCGGAGAGCGCCGGCAGCAGCGCCACACCGGCAGACGGCGGCGCGAAAGAGGAGGAATAGGCTATGGCAAGCAAAAAGGGCGTCGGCAGTTCTAAGAACGGCCGCGAAAGCGCATCAAAACGCCTCGGCGTAAAGAGGGGCGACGGCCAGTATGTGAGCGCCGGGAGCATACTTGTAAGGCAGCGCGGCACAAAATTCCATCCCGGAAACAACGTAGGCATCGGCGGCGACGATACGCTGTTCGCGAAAATAGACGGCGCGGTAAGATTCGAAAGATATGACAAGAAAAGGAAACAGGTAAGCGTATATCCAAAAGAGGCCTAGCCTTTTCACCGGGCAGTGCGCTGGGCCCGTTGGTATTGCTGTATCAACGGGTTCCGGCAATGCAGCGAGGCGCTGAAGCCAGGCTTTGCTGTGGGATTGCCGCTTATCCGTCCCTTATACAGTATTGGTTGACTCAGCCCCTATTTTCAATAGGGGTCGTTTTATTTGATTGCGGTGAGGGGATTCGCCCGGCCGCCCGGCAGGGCATGCCGCAGAAGTTTCCTGCAAGCGGGGTTTTTCATGTTTGTTGACAAAGCTATAATAACAATAAGGTCAGGCAAGGGCGGCAACGGCGCGGTCTCGTTCCGCCGGGAGCCATTTGTGCCTGACGGCGGGCCAGACGGGGGCGACGGCGGCAAGGGCGGCGATGTCATATTCACCGCCGACAAGAGCCTGCGCACCTTGATGGACTTCAAATACAAGAAGCTCTTCGCGGCCGCAGAGGGCCAGGACGGGTCCAAGCGCAAGCGCTTCGGCAAAAGCGGCGACGACCTTGTCATAAAAGTGCCTCCGGGCACAGTGGTCATAGACAAAGATACCGGCCTTGTCATGAAGGACCTCGTCGAGAACGGCGACAGCTTCGTCGCCCTCAAGGGCGGCCGCGGCGGCCGCGGCAATGTGAACTTCAAGACTTCCGTCCGCCAGGCGCCGAACTTCGCGGAGGCGGGCGGCGCGTCCAGGGAGCGCAGCGTGGCGCTTGAGCTCAAGCTGATAGCGGATGTAGGCTTCGTGGGCTTCCCTAATGTTGGGAAATCCGCCCTGCTGGCCGCAATCACGGGCGCCGCCCCCAAGATCGGCAACTACCATTTCACTACGACTTCCCCGAACCTGGGCGTCGTCGAGATGTACGACACGAGCTTCGTGGCCGCAGACATACCCGGCCTGATAGAGGGCGCCCACAACGGCGCCGGGCTGGGGCTCGATTTCCTGAAACATATAGAACGCACCAAGGTGCTCATACACATAGTGGATGTCTCTGGTTTTGAGGGCCGCGACCCCTTCGACGACTTCCTGAAGATCAACGCCGAGATGGAATCTTTTACCGTAAACTTATTGCGTAAACCACAGCTTGTCGCCGCCAACAAGATCGACCTCGTAGGGCCCGACAGCGAGATCTACCTGGAATTCAAAAAGAAGGCCGAAGGGCTTGGCTACAGGGTGTTCCCCATATCGGCCGCAGCCCGCATAGGCCTCAGCGAGCTGATCAACGCTGCGGCCGGCGAGCTTGCCGCGCTGGAACTCAACCCGCCGGACGAGGGGCCGTACGAGTATTTCGATTTCGCGCAGTTCGAGAACGACCCCAGCTACAAAGACATTGATATTTCAAAAGACGGCGATGTCTTCGTGCTTGAAGGCAGGCACCTGACGAAGATGTTCAATTCCACGAACTTCGAGGATATGGGCTCGCTGCGCCATCTGTACAGATACCTCAAAAACCGTGGCGCTATAGAAAGCCTCAAATCGATCGGGCTGAGAGACGGCGACACTATAAGGATCCGGGATTATGAGTTTGCTTACTATGATGAATGATGCGCTGTTTTCTGACGAAAAATTCAGCCTTATAAGGGAAGACTGCCTCCGGCTGCTCAAGGCAAACAATACCCCCGACCATGTGATCAGGCATTGCGAGACCGTTGCGGCGATCGCCGGGCGCGTGGCGCTGGCGCTTGCGGAGTCGGGCGCCAAGATCGACGCCGGGCTCGCATTCACCGCCGCCATGCTCCATGACATCGCCAGGACAGAGCCGGACCATGCGGATCTCGGCGCTGACATACTGAAGGAGAACGGGCTGGACGCGGCCGCAGACATAGTCAGGCGCCACATGTCCCACCATTTCCCCGACAGCCTGGACGACTTCACAGAGATCGACGCCGTGTGCATAGGCGACAGGACCGTCCGCGAAGACATGTTCGTCGGCTATGAAAAACGCATGGACGATGTCCTCGCTAGATGCGCCGGCAACGAAGCGGTGATCGCGAGGATAAAAAACGATGTCAAGAGAAGCAAAAGCATAATAGCGCAGCTAGAGGGGCGCATCGGCAATAGGCTGGAGCAGCTCGCCGGGCTCCCGGCGCCGAGCCTGGGCTCCTTCCTGCTGCAGGTCGAAAAGCCGGGAAGGTACGCGGGCGGCGAGCAGAATTCGGTGAAAAAGGACCTTTCGGCAGTCAGCCTGAGATTCGGGCTGGCATTCCCCGATCTATACGAGATCGGGATGTCGTGGCTCGGCATCCAGATCCTTTACCACCTCCTCAACAACATCGAATATGTCTACTGCGAACGCGCCTTCGCGCCTGCCGCCGATATGGAAGGCCTGATGCGGGAAAACGGGGCGCCGCTGGCCACCATAGAGACGGGGTCCGCGCTGCATTCCCTTGATATTGTCGGGTTTACCCTGCAATACGAGCTTTCGTTCACCAACATAATAAACATGCTCGATCTGGCCGGCATACCCGCGCTGAGCCGCAGCCGCGGCGCCGGGATGCCGCTGCTTGTCGCCGGCGGTCCCTGCGCCTTCAACCCAGAGCCGATCGCCGACTGTTTCGATATTGTCTTCATAGGCGACTGTGAAGCGACGCTGCCCGAATTCTGCGGGCTCTATCGCGAACACAAAAGCCGGGGCTTCGACAAGGCGGCCTTCCTGAGGGCGGCGGCGTCCATCGATGGCCTCTACGTCCCGGCATTCTACGAACCCGAATATGACGGCGGGCGCTTCAAGAGCCTCCGGAGGCTGGAGCCTGCCGCGCCTGAAATGATAATGAAAAGCATCGTGCCGAACCTTGAGAAAGCCTTCCTGCCCACCTCGCCGATAGTCCCGCTCATAGAGACCGTCCACGACAGGGCGGCCGTCGAGATATTCCGGGGCTGCACACGCGGGTGCAGGTTCTGCCAGGCCGGCATGATATACCGGCCGAACCGGGAGCGGTCGCAGACATGCATACAGAACGCGATCGAGGCGCAGCTAAAAAACACAGGGCACGACGAGATCTCCCTGCTGTCGCTGTCAACCGGCGACTACTCAGGCCTGGAATTCCTAGCCAAACGCCTGTCCGAGTACTGCCGGCGCGAGAACGTCGCGCTTTCCATACCGTCACTGCGGCTCGACTCGTCCTCGCTGAAGATCCTCGAGGACATACAGAGCTACAAGAAGACCGGCCTGACCTTCGCCCCCGAAGCCGGGAGCCAGAGGCTCAGGGATGTCATAAACAAGACCATTACAGAGGACGAGATCCTAAATACAGTAAGCGAAGCGGCCTCCCTCGGATGGAAGCACATCAAATTCTATTTCATGATAGGCCTGCCCACAGAGACGTACGACGACCTCGATGCCATCGTGGACATAGCCAGGCGCTCGATACAGGCAGCCAAGCTTCATGGGGGCGGGAAGGGCCATTTCTCGCTCACGGTCAGCGTCTCGAATTTCGTGCCCAAGCCGCATACGCCATTCCAGTGGGCCGCGCAGGACAGCCCCGATCTCCTGCTGGAGAAAAACCTCTACCTGAAGGAGCGGCTTGCCAAAGCCAAGGGCGTGAAGTTCCAGTACCACGACACACGGAGCAGCCACCTAGAAGGGCTGCTGGCGCGGGGGGGCAGGGAGATGCTCCCGGCGATAATCGCTGCGGCGCGGCGCGGGTGCAAGTTCGACAGCTGGCATGAGCATTTCAACTACGGGCTTTGGATGGAAGCGCTGGAAGAGAGCGGCGTCCCGGCGGGAACAGGCGCATTGCCGATGTCCGCCGCGCTGCCATGGGATCATATAGGCACCGGCATCCGGAAGGAATTCCTGATGGCGGAATGGGAGCGCGCCGCTGCCGGCCGCCAGACGCCGGACTGCCGCAAGCTCTGCATGAATTGCGGGCTCAGCTGCAAGAGGCCGGACGGGGATGGGGGAAAATGAGATACCTTATTAAATTCGAAAAAAAAGGCATGATGATATACATCTCCCATTTGGACACGCAGAGGCTCTTCCACCGCACGATGAAGCGCGCGGAACTCAGCCTGAAGTATTCGAGCGGCTTCAACCCACATCCAAAACTCAGCTTCGCCCAGCCGCTTTCGCTGGGGCATTCCTCTATTTCCGAATACGCCGAGTTCGAGGCGGGCGATCCGCCAATGCAGCCCGGCGAAATAAAGGAAAGGCTCAACCGGCTCCTCCCCGAAGGCTTTAAAGTCGTGGAGGCCTGGACGCTGCCGCCAGACGCACGGCCTGCGGCGGCACAGGTGGGCGCAGCGAAATACCACCTGGAAATACCGTTTTTCTTCTCCTATATGACCGCGATTATGGAATTCTTCGGAAACGAATCTATAATCGTGCAGAAAAAACATAAAAAGACAGGAAGGGTTGAAGACAAGAATATCCGCCCCCAGATAATCAATCTGAAGCCGGTTTTAGTTGACAATAGCACTATTATGTTAACTGCTTCCCTGCATTGCGGCAGCGCTTCCAACCTGAACCCGGAGGCCATGCTGGAAAGCTTCTATAGATGCAGCCGCCGTGCATATGACCGCAACACGGTCAAAATAGAGCGCGTTGCCCTGCTGGGGTGGGCGAAGGACGAACTCCTTCCGCTCGAATACCTGTGCCATGGCTTCATCCCGCAGCAACAGATGCAGCACCCATGATGGTGCAGCCGTTTTGCACGAAAAACAGGGAAATACAGCCGATTCGCTCCAAGTCTGGCACGGCGGGGCTGCCGTCCTGCCAGCTGGCGGAAATCCGGGCCGTAACAGCAGACAACTGTAACGGTGGACAAAAAGAGAAAAAAGAAACGGCGAGTTTCATTACATATATTGACATATTATGAAAAATGTTGTATCGTATACCTTGCGAGCAGTTTAGCTTTTGTTGGAACTTGAGGTATCGATATGAATTTTGAATCTATGCTCAATATGGCCCTGCGGCACCGCGCCATCCTGATCAAAGCCCTTATCGCCTTGGTCCTGCTCATATGCGCCACGGCTACATACCTGAACAAGACGGCCGGCGACGACGCCGTCACTGTGATCGCAGGCACGGAGGAGGCCGGGCCCGCCGGCAGCGGGCAGGACGGCGCTGCCGGAAGCGTTGGCGGGGACGATGGCGCTGGCATTGTGGCCGGCAATGGGGTAGGGGGCACCGGCGAAAGTGCCGGCCCTAACACAGGCGATGACGCCGCAGGCAACGGCACAGACGGCGGCAGCGCAGCTGCCGTAAGCGCGGCGCAGCCCGCCACCATCGTGGTCGATGTCTCCGGCGCCGTCAACAACCCTTCGGTCTTTATATTGGACGAAGGGAGCCGCGTGTACGAAGCCTTGGAAGCGGCAGGCGGGCCTTCCGCCGACGCCGACATGCGCGAGATCAACCGGGCTACAGTGCTGAATGACGGCGACAGGCTCTATATCCCGACCAAAGAAGAGATCGCCGCCGGCACGCCGACCCCAGGCACGGCCGGCATAGAAAAAAAGCAAGGGCTGTCCGGCACAGGCGCCCAGGGCGAAGCGCCCCAGCCCGGCAGCGGGCCCGGCGGGCTTATTAACATCAACACAGCCGACTCGAAGGCCCTACAGCAGCTGAACGGCGTCGGGCCTTCGACGGCAGAGAAGATCATCGAATACCGGACGCTGAACGGCGCGTTCAAACAGATAGAGGATATCCAGAACGTAAGCGGGATCGGGGCAAAGACATTCGAAAAACTCAAGAGCAAGATCACGGT
>JAIRSA010000074.1 GCA_031255695.1 Eubacteriales Family XIII. Incertae Sedis bacterium
TCGCCCGTGTACTCGCCCGTCTCCGGGTCCTGCACCAGCTTCCGGAGGTCGTCTATCGGGTCCGTCACCACCACCGACGGCCCTGTCGCCTCCGCCGGGTTCTTCCCGTTCACCAGCACCCTGGCCCTGTTCACCAGCGCGCCCGGGCCCGCCCCCGTCAGCCTCGCGTCTATCTCGACCACTATCGCTCTGCCGGCGTACGCCGCGAAGCCGCCGCCGCTTGGGCTTATCGCGAACTTCGCCGTGTTCGTCGCGGCGTCGTACGACGCCGTGCCGGCCACCGCCGCGCCGCCCTGCACCCTGGCCCTTATGCTGACCGCAGGGGTACTGGCGAGCCTCATGCCCGCCGGCATCGCGTCATGCACCTCTATCGACGCCATGCTCGTCGTGTCCTCCGGCATCGTGAACATGATCCTGTAATCCAGCTCCGCGTTCCTATCATCTATATATAGCGTCTCGCCTGTATAGCCGCCTGCGTATTCGCTATATACGTCTTTCGTAAGATCATCCACCTTGTCGGTCAGCACCACAACCGGCCCATCAACCTCAATGGAAGGCTCCTCGGGCGCCTGCCCCGGCAATGTGGGCGACGCAGTGTCATTGACAAGCAGCCTCGCCTTGTTCATGATGGCTCCCGCCGGAGCGGCAGGCTTTATCAATGTCGGTATAACGATAGAAACCGTTGCGCCCTGCAAAGATTCCCAATCCGTGCCTGAACCGAATGCAATGTTCAGGACACCGCCGCCTACAGCTGGATATTTGACAGAAACTGCGCCATTTATATAGATCGGCGCTCCGCCCACGGCAGCCGCTGTCATGGTGACTCCATATGGCGACTTCAATGCAAGGGATGCCGGCAGCAGATCCTGGATATCTAGAGTACTATAGCTCCTTAAATCAGAAGGCAGCTTGAACCGTATCCTATAAGTCAGCTCCTGGTCCCTATCGTTCACATATATCCGGCTGCTGTAAGCCTTTGCCACATCATCCCAGACCTCTTTTACCAGGCCGCCCGGGGCTAAAGCCTGCAATACCTCAAGCTCGCCGTCCGTGTAGCTTATGCTGTAATTGCCCGATGCGTAGCCGCTTGCCTTGACAGGGAATTTCCCCGGCGTACCTAAAACAAAGCCAGGGACCGCTATAATGCCTGCCCCAGAAAGGGCACTCGGGCCCTCCCCGCCTACAAATCCGTTGTATGTCAGCGTCCATGCCGCATTGGTCGGAATGCCGTCATATAGATTCACCGTCGCGCTCGGAGCTATAACCTCCAAGGCCGCCTTCGTAATCCGCACATATGACGACGTGACATAGGGGAGATAGCCATCCACGCTGAACCTCACCCAGACTACGTACTTTTTGTCGGCGGCAGCGTTGTTCACATTCTTATATGCCGGGTTCACGCTCCCCCAGGCGCCCGCGTCTTCGCGGAATTCGATCGACATCGGCGTCGTGCCGGTGCCTACGGCGGTGATGCTATGCGCACGCGCGTCGTATATGCCGTCGTACGGCGTCACGCGCACCCAGCCCTCCGGCACTGTTTCCTTGGGCCGGTACAGTGCCCCATATGTCATGTTCCTGGTTACCTGTACGGTGGGGTCAAATTCTGGCGACCATCCCAGGAATATATGCGAGCTGTCAGGCGTCACGGCCGGCGGCGTCACCCCGGCTTCCGCTAGTGTGTACCCAGGCGCCACCGAATAGCGCGTTGTCCCCAGCGCGGTCCCGTATTCGCCCACGAGGAACTCCACGGTATACATGATGGCGGGTGCCCAGACGGCATACAGATGATCCGCGTTCAGGCTTCCATAAAGATACTCATCGCGCGGCGCATATTCTACCCCTCCGCTTGGTGTCGTGCTCCATCCCAAGAATCTGTAATACGCACGCGCTTCACTGAATATCTCCTCGTCGGGCAGCTGGATGCGGCGGTTTTTCGCCGTGGGCTGCACCACGATCTCTTCGCTGCTCTCGCCAGGCCTTACATAGTTCGCATGGTAATTCATCTGGCCAAGCTGGCCGGCTAGCACTGCGCGTGGATAGAGGTGTATATCCTCCTCCCCTATGGTCACGACGTTATTTCGATAATAGACTACGCTTACTTCGCTAGTCTCCCATCCAACAAAAGTCAGTGGCCTACTCCCCGACGAAAATGTAAGGTTGCCTTCGTTTCCATGCACACGCGCCTCCGCGCCTGTCTCATAGTCAATAGGGTCGATCGGTTCGTCGCCGCTATTGTGGATCAAGCCGGCAGGCGTATTGTTGGGGTGGTAGATGACATTGTAGCTGGGGGCATCCCAGTCCGCATGCAGATTTATGTCGGCAGTTATCGGCGTGCTGAACGAGAACCAATGCGCTAGGCCAGGACCCACGTAGATTTTCCATCCTATGAATTCACCTTTTCTATAATCTACTCCTGGCTGATACGCCAATTCCGCCGGATTTACATACTCGTTGTAGCCCTTGTATAGGACTGCCACCGGCGTGCTGTCGGTGCCCATGCTGTCATACTGCCTGACCACAAACTGCTTGGAGGTCCATTTTGCGTACAAAGTCAACGCTTCGGTACCCATCAGATCGCCTGGGGCATATGGTCTATAATAGTCCGCGTCATAGTACCATCCGGCAAAGCTGTATTCAATTCCATACTCCAATTTTGTGGGGTTAGTTTTTGGAATATATTTTTCTAAATTATCTCCAAACTTCACGGAGCTATAATTCAGGCCCGGCTCGGTATTTAATACGGCTGGGCTGCCGCCCACAGTATTAAACGTAATGGGGTTCCTTACTCTATTATAGAAGAGATACAGATTCATGCCGCTTCGTTTTTGAAGCTCCTTAACATTGTACAGCACATATACCCCGGCATTGTCTTTATAAAGAACTTCCCCATTAGGCAATGACCCTTCAATGTCTTTGTGCATGACAGTCCTATTAGCATCAGTCCATATGCTATCATACAGGGCCGCATCCTCTATGTACCGGGCAGACGGATCTGCACCAGGCGAAGAGATTATCGAAGGCAGCGGTTCGCCAACTCCATTGTCCAGGGACTCCACCATATAATGTAAGTTCACCCTTATCTTACCGTTCTCCCAGAGCGTCCAAACAGCCAGCTCCGACCCGCCGTCTGTCGGGATCAGGTCAGCCGTGAACGTCAGGCGCACAGTGCTGAATAGCGCTGTAGTATGCTTAGCCTTGAAAGCCGTCGCAGAATACGCGTTTCCGCCATTTTTGACCACATTGCTCAGGCTGGGCCATCTGTCGCTTATGTCTTCCTCGTATTTGGCGGTAAACGAATAGGGCGCGATGCTGCTAGCCTTGATCTGGCTGACCAGCTGCGCATTGCTCGTGCCGGCACTGGCGGGGTTCCCGATGTTGTTTGTCCAGCCATAAACATTGCCGCCCACAGTCATAGAGTATCGATCTTTTGCGGTGTTATATTCTACAGTTCCTGCTGAATCGTTGCCAATGTAGAAGTACACTGTATATGTTTTCTTTTTGAAGTAGACATTGATGACCGTGGTGCCGTTTCCCAGTATGGTTTCACTGGTTGCGAAGTAGTCGCCTCGGGTATATATCGAGTATAATGGGTATAGCGCACTTCTATTTTCTATAATCGTATCGATCCCCATGCTGCTGATCGGTGTGTCGGAAAGCGCCGACCCAGTAATCATGGTCTGGAATTCGAAATTCGGCTGGAGCCGCTCTAAAGATCCGTCAGGCGCCCGCAACAATGGATCTCCGGGGATGTTTGCCTTTTCCTTCCAGAATACGATTTCGTATTTGGCAGGCAGCGGCGTCCACACTGCATAGAGGACGGTGTCCTCCGTGATGGGCGTATTCCCAAAGCGGAACTCTGCGCCGCCTATTGTGGTGGACCACTGCTTGAATGCATATCCTACCCTGCTCGGATCGTCCGGCTTGGCGGCGCGCCCCCCGTTCGGCACGGTCTGGAACGGGACTTGGCTGCCTTCGGAGAAGAAGAACACATAACGCATGTTCTCGATGGTCACGCCTTTTACGTAGATATCACCGTTCACCCGCTCCACGCCTGGGAAAAACTCCCTCAGCTCATCGCCATCCTCGTCGAGCAGCGCCCAGTGATCGAAGTACTCGCCGACTGGCGCACGGAACTGCCCCATCTCCGCAGGGGTCAGCGCCGCCAATGTCTGGCCCGGCATAACGTGCTTGGTCAAAAAGACTTGATCGAAGCCATTGTAGAAACTTACAAGGAAATAGTCGCGATACCTCGCATGTAGCTCAATATCGCCTTCTATAGCAGTGTTCTCAAAATCAAACTGTTCAAAACTGCCTTCGAGGAACCAGCCTTCGAACGCCACCATCGTAGCAGATGCCGGGAGATCTACAGGACCGGGATCTTCCGCAAGTCCGCCCATGGTCACTATCTGCGCAGCCGGGCCCGATATGCCGTCCGGCACGATAAACTCAACAATAAAGCCCGCGCTCTGCGGCGCGAACTCTATAGCCTCTTCTGAGGTCAGGCCTGCTTCCGTAGTTATGGCAGGTTCTGTCGAAACCGCAGGCTCCGTCGTTACGGCAGGCTCCGTCGAGACCGCAGGCTCCGTCGTTATGGCAGGCTCTGTCGAGACCGCAGGCTCCGTCGTTACGGCCGGCTCCGTGGATACGCCGGGCCGGCTAGGTGCGCCCGCAGGCCCTCCCGGGCTTCCGCCCGGCTCTCCCTGGCTGCCGCCTTCCGGCGCGCCCGGCTCCGTTGTGCCTGCTCCGCCCTCCGCTGGGCTGCCCTCTATGGGATCCGCCAGTATCGGCCCGCCGCCCTCCGGCGCCCGCGATAGGCCTTGCTCCCCTAGGATGCCCGATTCCTCGGCCTCAGGCCCTTCGCCTTCCGCTCCGGGGCTGATAATGCGTCTGCCCGTCACTCCCGGAAGCTCGCCTACATTGCCATCCTTGTCCGTAAACTTTATGGTCGGCGCAGGGGCGCCTTCTGCGGCAAGCCCGCCTGTATCGCCCTGATCGCCGTTCTCTGTACCCTCTGCGCCCTCGGTTTGCACCAGGGGCTGACTCAACGCGTCAGCTGAGAAAACATACGTCGGCGCCATCGTCGTAAACAGCATCGCCACCGATAGCAGGAATGCCAGCGCCTTCTGTGAACTGCGGTTCATCTGCGGTTCTCCTTTCGTCAATGCCCAGTTAAAGTCAATCATTCTAATCTATACATTATGAAAGCAATGAAAGCAGTAAAGCGTTCGCTTCTCTTGCTGTGTTCAAAATCACTCGCCGAAGCAGTGCGGCCAGGCAGCCTTTTCAGTTCGCTGGATGCCAAAGGTAGGCCTCTCCAAAAAATGGAGAATCCCGCTTGCGTAAGTATTATACACCATTATATTATTGATTGAAAGGGGGCCTGACAAAAAAAGCGGATATAAATCCAACGTGTAAATTGTACGCATGCAGTCGAAATCTTCCCATCGTCCTATAGGTTTGTATTTATCGTTGCAATAGTCAAGTTAAAACTCAATATTTCAGTCATTTTATCCCATGAGCATGACTAATAAAATAGTTGACCTCGGTAAATTATTTTATTTTGCCCGTTTGCCCGCGCATAAAAGCAGATTTTTTGAATTTTTTTTAAATTTGTCATTTATAATTGACCAGCGAAATTTGCGTCAATATCAAATTTTTCATGTATTTTTGTGATTTCTTGACTTACAGTGCACATTTTGGGCGGCATTTCGCAATATTGAATATTTCATTCAATAAATATATAAAATTTCAACACTTTATACTAGGCGATCCGGTGTATTCTACCATTTTGTACTTGAAAATCTCACAGCATTTTAATTGGCGGCCTTTTCCGTAATACAGTCAATCCGCAAACCCATGGATGGGCCGCCCCATGCCTGCCTGGCGGCGATCTTGCGATTTGCGCCGACCGCTTATAAAAAAGCCTGCATGGATGGGTTAATTTTGGGATTTATGCTTGACTAATAGGGGGTGCCTATGATAATATAAATCAAACTTTTCTATTGTCTACCGCGTGTATCGGCTGCGGCAAGCTGCTTGGCCGGTGGCGGCCGCGCGGTGTGTGCTACAGCGGAACGCCTTGTATTGCAGGGGCATTGTGTATTTACAATGGGCGATTTTGCTTATATCGCGGCCATGCTGCCTAGCGGGTTCCCGCTGGCCGCCTGCGCTTGCGCGATGAAAGGCCCGGCTGTGCGAAAACCGCCGATTCAAAGTTTTCGGCCGCTTGGGGCCGCTGGAACTGCCATGCCTCCAGTCATGGGTGCCGGCTTCCCGCACAGCCCTAAGCCCAATATCGCATATTGGCATTTGGCGTTGCCGCGCTGATTGCCACGCCGATTGCTATATTGAACGCTATATTATATTGATTATTATATTGGATTGCTATATTAATTTAAGGAGGTGATATTGTTGAATGGCAAATCGGTTTTTGAATACAAGGCCTATGTCTCGCCTAGCGGCGGGCCATTGCCCTCAGGGCAGGAGTTCTTCAGGTACAGGTTCGCCGAAAGCCGCGAGGAGCTGGAAAAGACTGCCGAGTCCCGCGAATCATTCCCATTTGGGGACAGCCTGCTCGATTTCCTCTATTATGACGCGGCGGGGAACGCCGGGCTCTTCCAGTCCGTCGCCGCCGACATAAAGCTGCTGAAGGAGAGCCAGGACGAGGGCCTTGTCGATGCGATACGGGCCAAGCTGGAGCAGATCTCCGGGCTCCACATCTATTTTCAGCTGCTGAAGTTTGATTGGTACTGCCGCCTTGACAGGCGCCACGCCACGCGGGACATAAACGCCCTGTTGCCGCATGATGAGCTCGCGAACCTGCCTGCGGCCATCGCCCAGCGCCAAAAGATCGCTTTCGCCCTCATATCGGAGGTCCTGGCCTTCGATGGCAAGGATGGCAGCATCCAGGAGAAAATGAAGGGCTACTGCCTGCCCAAGGCCGGCAGGGAGATCCCGCCGTACCCATTCACCCCGCTGCTCACGCGATTTTCGCTGATGGACAATGCGGTGTTTGTCCCCGTCCTTGACCGGGCGATGAGTATCTTCGATCTCCTGACTTATTTCTTGCAGCTGAGCGTGGAGCGTGAGCAGGTGTATAAGCAATGCAAGAGCTGCGGGCGGTATTTCGCGCTGAGCGGCTACAGCACCACTGAGTACTGTGCGCGCGAATACGGGAGCACCGGCAGGACATGCCGCGAAATCGGCGCCAGCGTGGCTTTCCAGCGCAAGGTCGAAAGCGAGCCGGCCATTGCCGCGTACCAGAAGGCCTACAAGAAAAAGTTCGCCCATATCCGCTATAAAAAGATCACTAAGGATGAGTTCTCGGCCTGGTCGGAGATCGCGAGGGACAAGCGCGACAGATGCGTGGCAGGGGAACTGCCGCTTGATGAGTTCAAAGACTGGCTGAATCAATAGGCGCGGCGCCGGCGGTCGCGCCGGCGTCTGTGCCTGGCTGGCGCATTGTTGGCCGCGCCGGCGTCTGTGCCCAGCTGGCGGCCATGCGCGTCGGGGCGACTGGCCGGCGATGCCGCTGGCCGTGCGCAGCCTGGCGGCATTGGCGGCCTGTGCCGGCGGCCGTACGCAGTCTGTCGGCATTTGCGGCCTGTGCCGGCGGCCGTGCCCGGCCGGCGGCGCCTAATCCGGTGGCCCTTCGGGGATCACCGGATTTTTATATGCACTTCCCGCAGCTGGGCCTCGCTGACTTCGCCTGGGGCGCCCAGCATGAGGTTCTGCGCGTTGCTGCTCAGCGGGAAGGGTATGATCTCCCTTATGTTCTCTTCACCCGTGAGGAGCATGACGATCCTGTCCACTCCAGGCGCCATGCCGGCATGCGGCGGCGCCCCGAACTGGAAGGCGTTGTAAAGGGCGCCGAATTTCTGCTTTACATCCTCTTCCGAATACCCAGCGATTTCAAAGGCCTTCACCATCACTTCCGGCCTGTGGTTCCTGACTGCGCCCGACGAAAGCTCGACGCCATTGCAGACTATATCATACTGCCAGGCATTGATCTCCAGCGGATCCTTGTTGAGCAGGGCCTCCATCTCGCCCTGCGGCATGGAGAAGGGGTTGTGGGTGAAATCCACCTTGCCGCTCTCCTCGTTTATCTCGTACATCGGGAAATCCGTGATAAAGCAGAATTCGTAGCGCTCTTTGTCCGCCAGGCCGAGGCGTTCTGCGGCCTCGGTGCGGATCTGCCCGGCGAATTTGGATACGCCCGGCTCGTCGTCGCATATGAAATAGAGGACATCCTGCGGTTTCAACGCGGCGATTTCCGCTATTTCCCGCCGCTGCGCGTCGCTGAAGAACTTGTCGATGGGGCCCTTGTAGCCCATGTCGTCCTTCACGCTTATGTAGCCCAGCCCCTTCATGCCTATGCCGAGCGCGTATTTCTCCATGCCCGCAAAGAAGGAGCGTGGCTGCCTCCCTGCGCCTGGCACGACTATGCCGCGCACCGTCCTGCCTTTGAAAGGCGCGAAGTCCACCCCGGCGAAGAAAGCCGAAAGGTCCTGTATGATCAGCGGGTTGCGCAGATCCGGCTTGTCCGTGCCGTATTTCAGCATTGCCTCCGCAAATGGTATGCGGGTAAACGGCGCGGCTGACACAGGCTTGTCCGTGAATGCGCGGAAAACCGAGGCCAATGCCTGTTCGGCGACCTCGAAGACGTCTTCCTGCGTCGCGAAAGCCATCTCGAAATCCAGCTGGTAGAATTCGCCTGGCGAGCGGTCCAGCCGGGCGTCCTCGTCCCTGAAGCACGGGGCGATCTGGTAATATTTATCGAAGCCGGACACCATGAGCAGCTGCTTGAACTGCTGCGGCGCCTGGGGAAGCGCATAGAACATCCCTTTGAATTTCCTGCTCGGCACCAGATAGTCGCGCGCGCCCTCCGGCGAAGAGTTCGCGAGTATGGGCGTTTGTATTTCGAGGAAGCCCATCGATTCCATCACCTTGCGCAGGTGGCGGATTATTTCGGCCCGCAAAATTATGTTGTTGTGCATTTTGTGGTTCCTTAAATCCAGGAATCTGTATTTCAGCCTGAGTTCTTCCCTCGTGTCGGTTGACATGTCGACTTCGAAGGGCAGCTTGGACCGGCTTTTGCCCAATATCTCGATCCTGCCGGCCTTCAGCTCGACGAGCCCGGTGGCTATGTTCGGGTTTACGGTCTCTTCGTCGCGCAGTAGGACATTGCCGCTGATCGACACGACATCCTCTTTGTTCAGCCCTTTGAGCTGCTCGTCGGAGACTACGACCTGTGTGACCCCGTAATGATCCCGCAGATCGATGAAGGCGACCCCGCCGTGGTTGCGCACTGTGTGTATCCAGCCGGCGATCGCAGCTTTTGCGCCGACGTCGCTGGGGCGTAGCTCGCCGCAGGTCTTTGTGCGGTAGCGCCCGGAGAGCTTGGGTGCCGGCGGCAATGGCGCGGCCGATGCTTCGGCTGGCGTCGCCGTGCTGGCGGGCGGTGCTTCGGTGGGCGTCGCCGTGCTGGCGGGCGGTGCTCCAGCGGGTGTGACAGCGCCAGCCAGCCTGGCTGCTGCGCCCGTGTTTCCGGCCATAGCGCCGGCCGGTATTCCCATAGCGGTGCCCGCCAGGGCTGCCGCCGCGCCTGCGCCTGTGGCGGCTGCGCCAGCCGGTCCGCCTGCCGGCTTGCCGGCGCCCTTGCTCCCGGCTGCTGCCCCGCCGCCGGCCTTGCCGCCGCCTGCTGCCGCTGCGCCTGTGGCCGCCGTGTTGCCGTCCGGCCCGGATGCCGCAGGGGCTGCCGCGCCATCGCCGCCTGCGGCGGGCGCCAGCCTCTCCTTAAGCGCGCGGTTTACAGACTGGGGGTCCGCCTTGCCCTTGAGCAGGCGCATGGCCTGCCCGACGAGGAAGCCGAATGCCTTCTCCTTGCCAGCCGTGAAATCCGCTACAGACTGCGGATTTTCCCGTATGACCTGGGCTACAGTCTCTTCGATCACCCCACTGTCGCTGACTATCATAAGGCCATTTTGTAGAATATAGGTTTCTGGATCTATATCATTTCTATAAACTTCATCTATTGCCGCCTTGCCGGCATTCCTGTTTATCTTGCCTTCCCTGATCATGCGTATGATGGTGCCCAGCTTCTTGCCGTCTATGGCGAGTTTTTCGGGATCGTCGCCGTTCTCCTTCACAAGGCGCAAGATGTCGCCAGCCACTATATTGGCGGCCTCTGCGGGGTGCCCCGAAGCCCCAGCCGCCTCTTCGAAGACCGCCGCGACCTGTTTTGCCGCAGTCAGCACGCCGGCCAGCTTCTCGCTGATGCCAAGCTCGCCCACATAGCGCCTGCGTTTTTCGTCCGCCATCTCAGGGAGCGAGCGCCGGACTTCCTCCACCCAGCCTGCGGCCACGTGGATCGGCACGAGATCCGGATCCGGGAAATACCTGTAGTCCTGGGCATTCTCTTTTGAGCGCATGGCATAGTTCTCGCCCTTGTCGTCGTCCCAGCGCCGTGTCTCCTGCATTATCGCCGCCCCAGACTCGATCAGGGCGATCTGCCGCTGGCTTTCGTAGGCAATCGCCCTGCGTATGGCCTTGACGGAGTTCATATTCTTGGTCTCCGTGCGTGTGCCGTACTCCGCGTCCCCGGCGCGGCGCACCGAAAGGTTCACGTCGGCGCGCATGGAGCCTTCCTGCATTTTGCAGTCGGAAACGTCTATATAGACGAGTATCTCCCTCAGCTTGTCGAGGTATGCCGCAACCTCGTCCGCCGTGCGCAGATCGGGCTCGGAGACGATCTCTATCAACGGCACGCCGCAGCGGTTGTAGTCCACCAGGCTGCCGCCGCTGTCGTGGACCAGCTTGCCGGCGTCCTCTTCCATATGGATCTCATGGATGGCGACCTTTTTCATATATGTGCCCATGTCGAGCTCGACCCAGCCATCGCGGCAGATCGGCTTGTAAAGCTGCGAGATCTGATAGTCCTTGGGCAGATCGGGGTAGAAATAGTTCTTCCTGTCGAAGAGGTTGTCCTCCTGGATCTGGCAATTCAGCGCCAGCCCCGCGCGTATCGCCCGTTCGACGACGCCCTTGTTCAGCACCGGCAGGCTGCCGGGCATACCCAGGCAGACCGGGCAGGTGTGCGAGTTTGGCTCGCCCCCGAATTCCGTGCTGCATCCGCAGAATATCTTGGTTTTAGTGGAAAGCTCCACATGGACCTCTAGCCCCATTACAATTTCATAATCCATGAGCGGTAAACTACCTCCTGTCGTG
>JAIRSA010000088.1 GCA_031255695.1 Eubacteriales Family XIII. Incertae Sedis bacterium
ATATAGCCCCATCCGAATACACCGGGCGCGCCGAGATCCGTCATGAATGCGGTAATATCGCTGTTCTTGAATGTCTCCCACACCGCGCCGAAGCCGCCGCCGCCGAGCGCGTCGCCAGCCTTCTTGAACACGATGGGGGGCATAATGAACATCATGCCGAGCAGGATCAGCCCTACCTGGATGACGTCCGTCAGGACTATGGCCCTGAGGCCGCCTGCCGTACAGTATATGATAATAACGCCGGTCGAGACAAACAGGCTGACCAGATGGCTCCATCCCAGCAGGACCTCGATG
The DNA here is from genome assembly GCA_031255695.1 of Eubacteriales Family XIII. Incertae Sedis bacterium. GTDB lineage: Bacteria > Bacillota > Clostridia > Peptostreptococcales > Anaerovoracaceae > JAISED01. The sequence goes on from JAIRSA010000088.1 coordinate 295, forward strand.
GCCGCCGTGGTCGCGATGATCTGCGCGCCCACAAAGGCCATGTAGCAGATCGCGTTGATCAGGCCGGCGTAGTAGCGTGCGCCAGGGCCCCAGCGGTAGCCAAAGAACTGGCCCGCAGACGCGGTCCTGGTGCGGTAGAGCGACCTCCATATCCGCTTGATGATAGGCAGGAAGAGGACATACGTGATACCCTCGGCGAATGCGTACCAAGCCCCGGCGATGCCGAGCTGGTAGCCCCAAGACGCGCCGCCGACCGAGCTTGAGCCGCCCGCGCTGTTTGCGGTCTTGCCAATGCCGCCCAAGAACACGCCGAGCTTGCGCCCTGCGATCGCGGCGTCCTCGCCGCTTCGAACATGCCTCTTGGCAACATAGAAGCCGATCGCGATGAGCATGACGAAATATAGGACGATTATACTTGCGTCAAATATTCCAACAGAATTCATAGCCATTACCTCCTTTCACTGTCTTGACGGTGTCTTGACATCGATTTGGCATTGTCTTGACACTGTCCTAAACGCTTAGGATATATCCATTATTGCTATTGCTCAGAAACAGACAATTCATCCCTCCCTTCAAAAGTTCGATTTTTTATTGCCACGCCAGCCAGCTAGGCAGCATGCCCCCTGCAGGGCGCCCGGCCATAGTCCCGGAATGCCGATTCAACACAGGATTTAGCTACAAGATCCAGCCGCTGCGGCAATATTCTGCTGCTATAGATTTTACCATAGTTATAGTACAAAATCTATACTATATCGTACATATTTTGGAATTTTCTTAAAATTGGATATGGGGGGCCATTGAAAGACAAATATCGCATAGGTTTAGTTAAACGGGCCATATCCGGCCCTCGTGGCCACGAGGGGCAAAATGAAAACTTCGGGGGGCTCAGGAGGGGCAATGGGGGGGCGACTAGGCAATGCGCGGGCCGCATAAAACCTTGACGCCGTTCGGGTTTCTCTGGTATACTGGTTTGTAGTGGCAGTTTCTTCCAAACGGCCCGGGCACCCTGCCGGGCTGCTATGGCGTTAGGGGTTTCGCTGATGCTGGCAGTATCGGCAGGTTCTGCCAACGCAGTGTGATGTACAAAAGACAAGTCACGTTTAGGAGGTGTACGAATATGATCTGTAATAATTGCGGCGCACAGAACCCGGATGGGGCATGGCTTTGCGCGAATTGCGGGCGCCCGATGCCAGAGGGCGGCGGCAATGCGGCTGGCGGCGGAAATGCAGCTGGGGCCGGCGCGGGCCGGCAGGCGCAGGGCGGAGGCCAGGCGCAGGGCGGGCAGCCCATGCAGCGGACGCCGATCGGCGGGAACCAGGCCTACGGCGGCCAGGGCCAGCGGGTGCCGGGCGGCCAAGGCGGCCAAGGCGGCCAAGGCTACGGAGACCAGGGCGGCTACGGCGGCCAGGGCCAGCGGGTGCCGGGCGGCCAAGGCGGCCAGGCCTACGGAGGCCAGGGCGGATATGGCGGCCAGGGTGGCTACGGGGGCCAGGGCGGCTACGGCGGCGCGCCGGGGCGGGGCGCAGGCATGCAGCGGGCCGACGAGGTAGAATTCAAGGTCTTCGGCGAAGACCTGCAGTTCGTGGAGATCATGCTGGATCCCAACGAATCCATTGTCGCCGAGGCAGGCGGCATGATGTACATGGACAGCGCGATCCGCATGGACACGGTCTTCGGTGACGGCTCCCGCAACGAGGGCTCAGGCTTCGTGGATCGCCTGTTCTCGGCAGGCAGGCGCATCGTCACTGGCGAAAGCCTTTTCATGACCGTATTCACGAATGTCGGGTCGGGGAAGCGCTGCGTCGCGTTCGCCGCCCCTTACCCAGGCAAGATCATACCCGTGGATCTGATGGATGTGGGCGGGACGCTCATATGCCAAAGGGACTCGTTCATCTGCGCGGCGAAGGGGATAGAGATAGGCATAGCGTTCCAGCGCAAGATCGGCGTCGGGCTCTTCGGCGGCGAAGGCTTCATCATGCAGAGGCTGACGGGCGACGGCCTGGCCTTCATGCACGCGGGCGGCACGATAATAAAGAAACAGCTGATGCCAGGCGAGACGCTGATGCTGGACACAGGCTGCCTTGTGGCACTGGAGGAGAGCGTGAACTATGACATACGCTTTGCCAGCAATATAAAGACAGCGCTGTTCGGCGGCGAGGGGCTGGCCATCGCGACGCTGACGGGGCCGGGGAACGTGTGGCTCCAGTCGCTGCCGTTCTCGCGCCTGGCGGATCGGATCGTCTCCGCGTCGCGCGGGGGCAAAGACGAGCGGAGCCTGCTGGGCAGGGTCGGCGTCGGGACATTTTTCGGCGACAATTGATCGGCGGCAGAGGCGGGCGGCGCCTGCTGTGCGGAGCCTGCGCCGTGGCAGCCTGGGCGGCGTCTGCTGGGCGGCTGGGCGGCCGGGCGGCCGGGCGGCTTTGTCAGCCGCCGGACGGGCCGCAGAACAGCGCTACGGCGAGGGGGATCGTGACGAGGCAGAGCAGGGTGCTCAGGCATACGAGCCTTGCGGCGTAATCCCCTTC
>JAIRSA010000163.1 GCA_031255695.1 Eubacteriales Family XIII. Incertae Sedis bacterium
GCCTCGCCCGCCGTGACCGTGGCCTTTATGGTCACTTTCACGCTGTTGTCTTCCTTCACCATGAAGGTGACGGCGTACTCGCCGGCCTGCGCCAGTATCCCGTTGGAGCTGACTTCCACCGCTGTCGACGTCAGGAGTGCAGGCCCCCTCGTATGCCATGCTTCCGCATCGGCCAGCCTGATCAGGCCGCCGTCCGTTATCGCCCTGGCCTCCGATACGCGCATCGATATGTGGTTCGCGCCGATGGCGTAGCCGCGCTCCTGGGATTCAGCGCTGCCCTCGCCGTTTGCAGCCCCTTCGCCGCCAAGGCCTTCGCCTTCGCCGTTTGCGCCGCCCGGCTGGCCATTCGTGGCGCCTTCGCCGTTTGCGTCGCCCGGCTGGCCATTCGTGGTGCCTTCGCCGAGGCCGTTTTCGCCGTCTATCCGCTTTTCGCTGCCTCCGACCGCATCCTTGACGACGGCCCTTATCTCGCGCTCAATCGCCGTATCGCTGGCGTCAACCGCGATCTTTACCTTATAGTTCCCTACGCTGGCATTGTAGCCGCCGTTGTCCTTGACCTTGGCGACAGCCGGCCTTAAAGGCTTGACTGTCCACGCCTCGGCCTGGGACTGCTTGATTATCTGGGCATCATCGCCCGTCACTTTGTCCTTCTCTATTATGAAGCCTCCGGCCCTCAGTATGTAGTTGTCGTCGTTCACATACATGCCGTCGTCTATGACCACCACGCCAGAGCCTGCCGCCGTGTTGCCGTCCGAGTCCGTGACTTCGCGCTCCACCTCGTAGACGCCTGGCTGCGCCGAATCCGGCGGGTTGTTGACCTTGATGTCGTCCGGCCCAAACTTGCCGTCTTCGGGGTCGTTGGCCACGACGCCGTCTTTGTAGTCGTTGTCCGCGCCTTCGGGCACAACCTTGATGCCAGGCACTGTTATTGTCGGCACGCCGCCAGCTACCACATTGACCATTACCCTCACTTTTGTCAAATGCTCCTTGGCAACGCTGAACTCTGCGTAATACACGCCAATGCTGCCTTCGACATTGTGAGCCACATTGATCCCGCTGTCGGGCTCGGCTTCGAAATCATCCCTCATTGCCACTTCAGCCTTGGCCCTGTTTATCAGGCCGCCTTCAGTGATCTCGGAAGCTTCGGATAGCCTCAGCGTTATGTCGTTCGCCGATATTATATATGTAGACTCACTCTCCCCGCCATCGTCTCCGCCGCTGACGTGATCCTTATCCATTACCCACGCTTCTATCTCTGTCACCGCCGCCGAATCCGCATCCCTGCCCTCGGCGCCGATCTCCACTGCATAGATCGCGGGCCTGCTTGAGTAGCCCTTCGGGTCTATGGACAGACCGGTGGCCAGCCCAGTAAGCGCGTTCCAGGCCTGTGCGTAGGAGTATTCCTTTATCTGCGCCTCTACCTTTTCCTTCCCCGCCGCCATAGCCGCAGCCACAGCGTCCGAAGATATGGCGTAGTTCCTGGCGCGCACGATATAGTCGCTGCCCACGGTATACCAGCCATCGTTCACCACGGCCACGCGCGGGGTGTAGGTGGTGTTCTCCTCGTCATTCGTGACGTTGTACAACACCGTCTTTATCCCGGCAACCGCAGGATCCACGCTGCCTTCCCAGAGCACTTCGTTGGTTATGTCGTCGCCGCTTCCGTCAGCGCGGTCATTTGCGCTTACCTCGCGCATATAGTCGAACTCGTTCTCCTCATTGACGAAGGGCGATGACTGCGGATCGTGCTGGTCGATTTCCACAGGCGAGCTGACATGGAGGGCGGGGAACCCGCCGTCGTACACTTCCACAGTTATGGCCACCCGTGTTTCCGGATTGCTGACAACACTGAATACTGCCGTATATGTCCCGGCTTCGGCTTTCACCGTGTGCGAGTCCACCTGCACCGCTGCCACATGCATATTCTGCTTCTGCAGCGCATGCGCTTCCACCCGTGCGATATCCATGAGCTCGTCTTGGTCGTCGATGATGTGTCTTGCGGATACCAGGTTTATCTTGATATTGTTCGCGGCAATGACGTACTCATCCTTCTCAGCGATATTATCCTTGTCTATGACTATAGCGTAGGCCACCTGCATAGCCTTGGGCAGCCCATCAGCCGCAACCGCCGCTTCAGCATCAGGCTTGGCCGCGATAATGAGCATGTATTTCGCAGGCTCGCCGCTGTATCCGCCCATGCTCCACACAGTAGGCTCAACCGCAGCAGGCGCGGTTCCGCCCTCCTGGATAATCCAGGCCTTGGCCTTTGTGCGCTCCAGTATCTGCGCTGCCTTGCCGGCATCGTCCCCGGCAATGGCGCCGGAACTTATGGCAAAGTTTTCAGCATGCACTATGTACTTGTCGCCCAGCGCATAATGCCCGTCGTTCACCAAAAGCGCCATGTACGCTGTCGCTGTGTTGAAGTCGCTGTCCGTGACGCTGTACTTCAGGACATATACGCCTGCCCGGCTTACCGCATCCGGCTCATTCTCATTCGCCGCCATCTGTGTGCCATTGTAATATATTGCCGACCAGGTCACATCTTCCTTGCCCAGATCATAGTCTTCCTCGTCGTACACCTGCACCCCTACTAGATAGTCGAAAGCATTGCCCTGGAACACTTCGCGGACTTTAGGCACGGTCAGCTCCGGAGGAGTCCCATCGCTTACTGTCAGCTTCGCAATGGCCTTGGGCATATTCAGCCCTTCATCCCCGGTTGCCGGCACGGCCTGGAAGGCCACATTGTATTTGCCTTCCTCCGCTGCGGTGAATTCCGTAGACTCCAGCACAACGCCTGCAGGGTCCATCGTCGATATGCGCCATGCCTCGGCGTTCATCAGATCGATAAGCGCCTCTGCCTTGTCGCCCGCAAGTATCTTACGCGCCTTTGCGCGGTTTATCTGCGCATTGTCGGCCGCGACGGCATAGCCGTCCGACACTTCCAGTATCTCGCGCTCCGTCACGAGGGCCGTGATCGGGTGAATGGCGCCCTCATCCTTGCTTGAAGCTATTATTATATTGTATTTGCCCGGCGAATCCGTGTAGCCGCCGTCACTCTTCACATCGACGCCCAAGGGCAGCCCCGTTTTGAGATCCCAGCTCCGCGCCTCCGATTTTTCGAGTATCTGGGCTTCCTTGGCATTTGCGTCGCCCGTGACGACGTCGTCAGCCTTTATGGCGAAATTCTTTGCGCTGGTGATGCACTCTTCGTCCTCGTGTATTATGATCGTGCCGTCGTCCACAATCACCACGCGCGTGGCCTGCGCCTCTGTGCCGTAGCAGTCGGCGACCCTGTACTTGACGATGTAGACGCCTGCTGTGGCCGTGTCGACATCCCCGTCGATGGCTATATCCGCATTGTCTATATAATCCTGCGCCTCATTGTCATAGGCCGATACCCCAGCGTAGGGGTCATATACCGCGCCCACCGAAATCCGGACAGGCGTATCCACGATGAGCGTCGGCGCCTTGAGGTCGCTGACGTTCACATTGGCGCCCACCTCCGTGGCGGGATCCTTCTTGACATAGAAATCCACAGGATAGACGGCTTCGGCGATCGTTATCGCGTCCCCGCCTTCCACGCCTATCGCGTCCGCGCCGAGCTTGGCGAAATCTATGAGCTGCCATGCCACCGCGCCCGTCCACTCTATGAGGCGCTCGTCAGTGGCCACAGCCGCCTCCGCCGTGCCTATGCGCACGTTGTCCGCCGCGATCGCGTATTCATCCCCGCTGTACAGATTGTCCTTATCTGTCACGACGGCGATGATGCGCTTCGAAACCTGGGGTTTCTTCGATACCGCGATCTTCACCTCGTACTCGCCGGCGGATGGGCCATAGTTGCCCGCGTCGGCGACCACCGCCTCCACTTCCTCCAGCGTGGCGCTGTCCCAGGCCTTCGCCTGGGCCTTTGCGAGTATCTGCGGGTTCCGATCCGGCGAAGGCGCGACTTCGTCGCCCTTTATGACAAAGCTCTTCGCCTTCAATATATATTCGTCGTCAACGATATAGGTCCCGTCATTCACGACAAGCACCGAAAACTTTTCTGCCCTGTTGAAATCTTCGTCCTCAACGCTGTAGAGCAGCCCGTATACGCCTGGCACGCTGGTGTCGATGGTCTCCGGCGTCACGTTTATAGAATCGGTAAGATCTCCTTGTTCCTTATCGTGCGCCGACACGCCTGTCATGAGGTCGTATGCGTCGCCCTTGTCGATTTCCACGATGGCCGGGACTGTCAGCACAGGCGGGTTGCCGTCATCTACGGTGATCGTCACGCTCGCGCGTACATCCTTGTCCGCCTGGACATAGAACTCGGCAATGTAAGTGCCCGGCTCTGCCTTCAGCTGCTGGCTTGCGCCGCCGCCGTACGCCACAGGCACATCCTTCATATTGTCGATGCGATCCCAGGCCACGGCGCCCGAAAGCCTTATAAGCTCCTCGGCCACGTCGGCTTCGGTGCCCTTCGCAAGTATCTTGGCCGCAGTGACTGTATTGAGCTTGATATTGTCTGCCGCGATGCTGTACCTGTCGCCCTGGTATATGATGTCTTTGTCTGTAACGACAGCGACTATGCCACGCTTCAGATCCGGGCTGCCCTGCGGCGCGATGTCTATGGGATAGGCCCCCACTGCGTCCGTGTACCGCTCCACGTCATTATATATGACTATGGTTTCCACAACGCTGGCTGAGGCATCCCAGGCACGCGCGCCTGATTTCTCCTTGACCTGGCTGTCTTGGGCACCCTGCGGCGCGGTCACGACATCGGCTTTGTTTATAGCAAATCCTTTCGCCCTGACTATATAACCGTCATCGCCCGGCACGAATGAGCCGTCGTCCGCCACTACTACGCGGAGCGCCTTGGCGATGTTGCTGTCCCTATCCATCACTTGGTAGTCTATCGGGTAGACATCCGCCTTTTTGATATCAAGGAAACCGCTGTACTTCACATCGTCCAGCGTGAGTTCCGGCCCATCTTCGTCGCTGACCGTGACCCCCTTTAAATAATCGAAGTTGCCGAAGGCGTCCACATATCCGGACGCAGCCTCGTTGCCGATCTCTATTATGACCGGCGACTCGACTGTCAGTTCGGGCTCTTTGCCCGATACCACATATATATCCACCGTGACTTTGGCATCCGGTTCTTCAGGGGCGAAGAAGGTAGCCTTATATACGCCGGCCTTTACAATCCCGCCGTCCAGTTCAAGCGTGTCCGACAGATAGCCGGCAGGCCCCTCCTCAAAGGTCGCCTTGTCCCAGACCACGGCCCTGCTCAGCTTCAGCATTTCCGCCGCGCGGAGATCGTCGCTATATTTTGCTATGGCCGTGGCAGACGCCACCCTAAGCGTGATGTGATCTGCCCCGACTACGTATGATTTGCCATCTGTATAAACTACATCCCGCGGCAGCACCCTGACCTTCGCGGCAGCAGTGTACGCAGGTGCCTCGATCACCCGCAGCACGACATCATATATGCCCTCCACAGCCTTGAAGTTGGTGGACTTCACCTCGACGCCGACCGGCACTGGCGGATTGGCATCCAGCTTGATGGCATTCCCTTCTACGAGGCTGATCAGGTCATTGTTATCTTTTATATTTTCAGCTTTATCGTAACCTATTATCTTGTCCTTGGCGCTGATCCTGTAATTCGCCTTTTTGACTGTGATCTCAAGGGCCTTTTCAAAGAACGCGTCACGGAAGACACGTATCTGGTTTGGGTTCCTGTTGCCAACGGCATCCTCAAGGACCACACGTATGGTTTCGTTGTCGGCAAAGCTTACGCCGGCTGGGAAAGTGTACTCCCATGTGCCGCCTGATTCGCCATAAATCACGCCATATTTGACCTGCCCATCCTCTTTCAGGGCGGCCCCGTTCTTCTCGACCCAAAGCTTCGCGGGCTTGTCCGCGTTGTGCGGGCCGTCGGCATTCCATGTGCCATGGATCCTTTCGACATCGTCGTAGATTAGCCCCTCGCCCACTGCCGGGAGCGGCGGCGATTTATCCTCTACTGTAGCTGTCCCGGTCTGGATCATGCCATGGCGGCGGGCCTTCGCCGGATCTGGGGAACCGGTCCAGGCATCCAGCACCTCGTACTGATCGCCCACCTCGGCAAAGCGCCCCAGGCTTATCTCGAACACGCCTTTCAGCGTGACTGCGCCGTCGTCATCCACTATGGGTTTGCCGTATTTCGTCGCACCTATGTATTCGCGTGTCTCGCCTGTTGTCTTGGTCTCCTTTACCCTTACATATACCTCGTCCGTCCACGCAGGGCGTTCGACTTCGACAAATTCATAGTCCGCACCGCTGTCATAGCCCTCTAGCAGCCTCACCTCGCCGTAAATGTACTTGTCCGCATTTGTGGGCTGTATGAAGCGCTTCACTTGTGGCGGATAGTTGTTGCCGCAGATACGGGTGTACTGGGTCATGAGGCCAAAGTTTTTCAAGTTGAAATAGTCCGGATCGCTAGTGCTTGTCAATGTCGAATAGTTATTGCCCGCCAAAGAGAAGGAGAACTCCTTCTCATCCCATTTCATGTCCGGATCTGCGGTGTTTATGTTCCTGCCCTTTTTCCATACCGCTATATCCGAGTTGTTTGACGAAAATTCGGTTCCGTTTTTTCCATTAACTTCAAAGACCAAACCGCCGCCGCTTCTGGTATTTGCAAAATCAAAATACAGCGGGGAGTCTATCTTGAACCTGGCGTTTGCATTCATCGAAAAGATGCCGCGGCCTTCGCTGGCAGTCCTGCCTCTGGCGACAAATGCGGCGCCTTTGTTGAGTTCGATATATCCCATGTCATTCGCGTTGGCCTCTATAGCCGGGCCGTCACGCGCAATAAGCTCTATGGCCCCCCCTTCATTTACTATGAAGTAAAAATTGTCGTTGGCGAACTGCACCGCGCTGTAGGCAGCATTGAGCAGATCGCCTTTCACCGGGTCATGCCCCTTGCCCGAGCCGCCGCGGTGCTCGACAAAGAGTTTGCCGCCGCTCTGGGCGACAAAGCCGTTGCCGTTGCCCTCGCCGAAGCGTATGGCAGCCGCTTCGCCCCTGACCTTGGTGACGCGGAGCGTCGCATTGTTCTGGACAGTAAGCTGCTGGCCATCCACGTAGCGGAACCGCATTGCGGCGCTTACGCCCGAAAAGGCCTTGCTGCCTACCGTCTGCTCGATCACGACCTTCGTGTTGTTGCCATCGATAGTAAAATTGCTTCCGCTCGCCTGTATAAGGCAGGCCGCCTGCCTTTCGGCGACCAGCTTTACCTTTGAGCCGCTGTCCATCAATATAGTGGCGTTCTTGCCCTGCACCACGAATGTCCCGGCATCTTGGCCTGTGTCGTCCGCTTTTGTGTACGCATTGAGCGTCGCGTTCTGCACCCGTATATACGGTTTGGATTTATCCGCGTTGACGCTTGATGAAGAGGGGTTTTTGCTGTAGATAACCACGGCGCTGGCCGAGTCGCCGCCGCTGCTATGCAGGTTTACCACTGAGCCTGGCTTGAGCTCGAAACTCGGGCCAGCCTCTTTGCCAAGTTTGCTCGGATTCAGCGAGATTACATCATGCTCTGCCCCTATCGTAGAATTGGAATTCGCTTCGAAAACCGTATTCATGGCCTTTATAGCATATTCATTTCCGCCAACTTCCCAAACTATTGTCTCATAAAGCCATACCTGGGCCTTTGGCGTATCCGTCATCATGAAGGGGCTGTCCGACTGGGACACATTCCTAAGATTGATCCTGCATGCGCCGCCGCCACTGATAAAGGCGTAGCCTGCCCCGCTCCCCTTGACATTTACATTATTTATCGTCAAGGTGCCTGCCATGCTGCTGGCCAGCAGCAGCGTATTGCTGCCCACAAACCTGATCGGCCATTTAGTCTTGGCACCGCCCTCGATCGTGAGCGCTGAGGTACGTGCTTTGAGGTTATGCTTTTTTTCTTTATATGCGTTCCTGTCGATGGAGTTGGCAAGGTGTATGGTTTTGACCGAATTGTCGTTATATGCCTTGGCAAACTCCGCCCAGTTTGTGACTATTACCGTAGCCGCGCGGGCCATCCTCAGCGGATTGTAGACCGCGTTGACCTCAAGATCCCTTTGGACATCCTTCCACTCGTCGGTGTCCCATCCGGCGAACACCCCGTAAAGGGGTTCCGGTATCTCGTCCTCTGTGGGCACTATTGCCGAGCTTCCCTTTTCGACTTGCTGGATTTCACCTATAATATCCATATTATAATCGTAAAAGACGACTGTGAAGGGGCCGTCCTCTGTCACTATCATCTCATCGTCTTCCCCTTCGGGCTCGCCTGTATCCTCCAGATCGCCAGGGGTATCCTGCTCGTCGTCACTGGGCTGGTCGCCTGTGCCGCCCTGGCCGTCGTCACTGGGCTGGTCGCCTGTGCCGCCCTGGCCGTCGTCGCCGGGCTGGTCGCCTGTGC
>JAIRSA010000210.1 GCA_031255695.1 Eubacteriales Family XIII. Incertae Sedis bacterium
GCGTGTCGGTCATACCACTTGGGATGCCTACGCGGATCCGAAGGTCGGCGTCTTCGCCGAGAACGGGAAAGGCTGGCATAGCAACAGCGCCGGGCAGGAATACGCCGGCACGGCGAATACTGCGTATATACCGAGCACGCCGGTCACGGCCACCTTCGAGTATCTGCGTGTGATAGGCGAGGACCTCCCGGATCTGCCGAACTCAAAGGTTGCGCCGACGTTCTCGGGGGCGCCTGACACCCAGCGCAAGATCCGCGTCAACCAGAACAGCCTGCTTACAGCGGCCAACTTCAGCCGCCTCGACGAGGCCTATACGGACAGCGACGCGATCTCGTTCTGGTATACGGACGACGGCACGGCGCCGAGCAAGATAAACGGCAAGCGCCTGCCGATCTATCCGGCCGTAACCGGCCAGGGCACGCTGGCGGCGCCTAGGATCTACCTGCTCGACATGGTGCCGGGCGAGACCTACAAGGTGGTCGCCTACGTAGGCGATGCGCCGGGCGCGATAGGGACCTATGTATATCCATTGGATGCGCCGCGCTTCCATACGGCAGACGGCGTGCCCATGCAGATCTTTGACGGCAACTCCGCCCAGAAGCCGGTGCAGCCGGGCGGGATTTACTCCTCGGCCGACATCGCTGACGGCATAAAGCTGGTGGCGGGCGGCCCCGGGCAGGACATATTCTACAAGACGGCCAACGTCAGCTACGACATAGAGACCGGCCTCTTCGGCTCGTCGCCCATAGACGGCGACACGGCCGCGCAGCTCATCTCGGGCGGGCAGAGCTACGTGGCGCCGATCCAGGTGAGGGGCGCCAGCCAGACCACGGGCATGCTCATAAGGGCAGTGGCCCGCAAGGACGGCATAGCCAACCCGAGCGCCGTCGCGAACTTCTATGTGCGCACGGGCCCGGTGAAGAAACTGGTAGCGGACAAGGACGGCAATCTCCAGGTCGATCTGGACGAGTTCATCAGCCAGCTCACACTGGACGAGCGCATCTTGCTCACCACGGGCGTGGGCGGCGATCCCACCATGCTGCTGAACGGCCTGAACTATCCGCTCGAGAGCAACAACGACGGCATACCGCTCCGCGGCGGCCCGGCGGGCGGCACCTATTCCATACCGAGGCTGAACATACCGGCGCTCGTGCTGGCAGACGGCCCGGTGGGGCTGCGCAACTGGAAGAACGCCACCGTGTGGGTGGCGCCGGCAGGCCAGGCAGCCACATGGAACAAGGACATAGTCTCCGACATAGGCGCGTCTGTCGCCAGGGAGGCTGAGTACTTCGCCACCGATATAGTCCTCGGCCCTGGCGTGAACATGCAGCGCAACCCGATCGCAGGGCGCAACTTCGAGTACTATTCGGAAGATCCGCTCCTGGCGGGCACCAACACCACCGTCTACGTCGACGCGGTGCAGAAGGGCGGGGCGGGCGTCTCGCTGAAGCACTCGGCCGCGAACGACTTTGAGAGCGGGCGCAGCAACGGCAGCTCCAACGTGACCGAGCGCGCACTGCGCGAGATCTACCTGCGGCCATTCGAGATGTCCATAGACGTGCAGCCGTGGACCATCATGTCCGGCTACAACTCGATCAACGGCGTGAAGAACCACAACAACTACTGGCTCCACACCCAGGTCCTGCGCGACGAGTGGGGCTTTGAGGGCTACGTCATGACCGACTGGGGCACCGACAGCACCCCGTGGACGTTTAACAATGCCAACCTGAGAGGGGTAGGCATGATCTATGCCGGCACCGACATGGGGCAGTCCACTAGGCAGCTGGCCGCCACGCGCAACGGCATAGTGAACGCGCCGGACGAAGCGACGCGCGACGAGCGCATTGCCCTGCTGAACAGGGCGGTCAAGCGCATACTGCAGATCACGGTCAAGACCTTCGCCTTCCAGGGCAGGTACGGCGAGCTCCAGCCCGACGGCAGCTATGCCGACGGCGTTGCGCTGGACGGCACGGCGGTCAAGGGCCTGACGCAGAAGGATATCGGCATACGCTCCGTCGAGTTCGGCGGTTCGGCAGTGCAGAAGGCCTCCGCCGCGGTCAACAAGCAGGCGGCCGACGAGGCCATAACCCTGCTGAAGAACCTGGACGGCACACTGCCGCTCAAGCCGGACGCGAAGATAGCCCTCGTGTCCAGCCGCAAGGCCTGGACGGACTTCTTCAACCCGCGCTGGTACGGCGACAGCGCCTCGCTGGGCGACATCGCCCTGATAGGCGCGGGCAGCGGCCAGGTGCGTTTCAGCAACAATACAGTGCCATACGCCTTCCCGCTCCGCGAGGCTCTGGCCAGGCGCGGCTTTGACGTGGTGGACTGGAAGATCGACGCGGGCGCCTACGGCGGCAACAACGATGACTTCGTGGCCGCCTTCACCGACAACCCGCCGGCGAACGGCAACTCCAAGTACGTCTTCAGCCTGGAGCAGTCCAGGGGCATGGCGGCCGAGCTTGCGGCATATGCCGCCTCAGGCGCGAACGGAGCAAATAACCCCGCAGGCATCGAGAACGCCAAGGCGGCGGCCGAAGAGGCCGCGTCCAAGGCCGAGGTAGGCATCTTCGTGCTCTCGCGCATCATCGGCGAGGGCAGCGACCTCAGTGCGGCGCAGTGGGGCATGGAGACCTATGAGAAGATCGTCTTCAACGCCTATGCGGACGCCTTCCACGCCGCCGGCAAAAAGATGATCGCCCTGATCAACTACGGCAGCTCTGTGGACATGACGGAGTACATGGCCAAGGCGGACGCCATACTGCATGTGTGGCTGCCCGGCACGGACGGCACCTTCGCCATAGCGGATATACTGAACGGGACAGTCAACCCGTCGGCGCGCCTGGCGCAGTCCTTCCCGGTCAAGTACACCGACAGCCCATCCGTGGCATCGGCCAAGCCGGGTGCGGATGGCGAGACGCTGAGGCCGACAGTGAACGGCTCGAACGCCTACTATGACGAAGGCGTCTATGTCGGCTACCGCTACTATGAGTCCAACCCGGATAGGTACGCAGACATGGTCGCCTACCCATTTGGCTACGGGCTCTCGTACACCGATTTCACCTACAGCGATTTCGAGCTGGACAAGAGTGAGTTCAGCATGACCGATCCGGACGACAAGATCACGGCCACTGTCACTGTGACCAACAGCGGCGACATGGCCGGCAAGGAGGTCGTGCAGCTCTACCTGAACGCCGACACATGGCAGGATGAAGGGCGCCCGAAGAACGAGCTGAAGGCTTATGCCAAGACGAAGCTGCTGCAGCCCGGCGAAAGCGAGACAGTCACATTGGAGCTCAAGCTGAGGGATCTGCAGTACTACGACGACGGCAATCCGGAGCAGATAGTGCCGAATGTCAACAATAGCCTCCCATTTGAGGACAGGTATGTCAAGTACGGCGAGGGCGATGGATGGACGGTAGCGCCGTCCACAGGCTTCACAGCCATGATCCGTACGAACGCTTCGGATGCCGCAACACCGAACATTGCGTTCGATGGCCTGACACAGACCTTCTCCTACGGCCCTTCGGATGAGCCTGGCACCTACACAGTGACCTTCGACGCCGATGGCGGAACGCCGGTCCCAGCCGCGCAGACTGTGGCTGAAGGCGGCACTGCCACAACGCCGGGCGAAGACCCTGTGAAGGCAGGCTACACATTCGATGGCTGGTATCTGGGCGATGACACAGAGCCCTTCGACTTCAGCGAGGCCATAAGCGGCAACATAACGCTGACGGCGCATTGGACGCTTGTTGGCACTGTCTACACGGTGACATTCAACGCCGCCGGCGGAGCGCCGGTCCCGGCCGCGCAGACTGTGCTTGAGGGCGGCAACGCCACTAGGCCCGCTGCAGACCCGGTGAGGGCTGGCTACACATTCGATGGCTGGTATCTGGGCGATGCCACGACGGCATTCAACTTCACAGGCGAGGCCATAAGCGGCGACATAACGCTGACGGCACGCTGGACGCCTGTCGTTCCGCCTGTTACCAGCTACACAGTGACGTTCGATGCCGATGGCGGCACACCAGCCCCGGCTGCGCAGACTGTGGTTGCGGGCGAGAAGGCAACAAGTCCGCAAATCCCGCTAAAGCAGGCATCCAGATTCAACGGCTGGTATACAGCTGCCACGGGCGGGACCTTATTCGACTTCGATACGCCCATAACCGGCAACATAACGCTGTACGCACATTGGGGCGGGGTTGTGCCGCCAAGTTGGGCACAACCTGGGAACGGCACAACGGGTGGCGGCGGCACTACAACACCTCCGCCGGCGACAGTGGAGCCGGACGAAACGCCTCTGGCGCCGACACCTGACACCACGACACCTGACACCACGACGCCTCCTGACAGCAGCGCGCCTTCTGGCGGCATACTGTCCGTGTTCACAGACGGCGCGGCTGTGGCTGACTGGGCGAGCGCGTTCGTCGAACGCCTGGTAGGCGCAGGGGTCATTTCGGGCCGCACAGACGGCACCCTTGATCCCAAGGGCGACGTGACGAGGGCAGAATTCACCAAGATGGTGGTGCAGTCCCTTGGCATAAGCGCAAGCGGCACGGCCAAGACATTCACGGATGTCACGGCAGCCGATTGGCACAAAGAGTTCGTCGACATAGCTTCATCCGCCAACATTGTGCTTGGCTTGTCGGCTGATATCTTTGGGCCGGACAGCAAGATCACGCGCCAGGATCTCTGCGTGATAATGTTCCGTGCGCTAGCCACGCTTAATGTCGCTGCTCCGGCACCTGACGGGAGCGTGTTCCCCGATGCCGACGCCGTGGCCGATTACGCCAAGGATGCAGTGAGTGCGCTGAAGCAGATGGGCATCGTGCAGGGCAGGACTGACGGGCGCTTTGACCCGCAGGCCTTTGCGACGCGCGAAGAGACCGCAAAGATCATATGCGGGATCGTCGATTACGTCGCAGCCAGCCAGGCAGCCGCTGCCCCTGTGGAAGAGCCGGCTGAGGCCCCTGCTGACGAAGCAGGCGAAGCCGCTGACGAAGAAGGCGGCACCGTCACAAGATAGCTAACGTCCAGCCAACTTCAGGCAGGGCGATACCGACAGCATAGGATGGCATAAAGCATCAAAACAAAAGGGCCCCCGGCGTAAGCCGGGGGTCCTTTGCGTAACGGCCCCTTGGGCCATCATACACAACATTTGGAACAGCTCGAAGGATTGGAGGTGCCTGTAGTGACACAGGCCATAGAGACGTACCGAGAGATAACCTTATCCCCTGAGTTCATGGAGCTAATGCGCCTGCGGGAGAAAACCCGCTATTTCGCCCCTGGGCTGAGCCGATCCAGCTTCCATATCTCCTTTGCGTACTGATCGATAGTGTTGTCGCTCGAAAAGCGCCCGGACATGGCGATATTGTTGAGGGCGACGGCGCCCCATTGCTTTTTCTGCCGATAGAGCGCGTCTATCCTGTCTTGCGCCTTCGCATAGCTCGTGAAATCCTTGAGCACAAAGAACTCGTCATTGTAGTCCAGCAGCGAGCGTATGATGGCCGAAAAATCGTCGCGCGCCGTGCCGGGGAACAGTTCCCCGCTGCTGAGCTGCCCGATGAGCCGGCTTATATCCGGGTCGCCCTGGCAGAGTTCGCGGGAATTATACCCTCCATTGTTATAATAATCCAGCACCTGCTCGACGCTAAGGCCGAACAGTATGAAATTCTCGTCGCCGACCAGCTGGCGGATCTCAATATTGGCGCCATCGTTCGTGCCGATAGTCACGGCGCCGTTCATCATGAACTTCATGCAGCCCGTGCCAGATGCTTCCTTGGAAGCGGTGGAAATCTGTTCGGAGACATCGCTCGCCGGGAATATGAGCTCGGCCAGGCTGACATTGTAGTTTTCAAGGAAGACCACGTTGAGCATCTTGTTCACCCGCTTGTCGCCGTCGATGAGGCGCGCGAGCTCATTGATATATTTGATGATGGTCTTCGCATAATAATAGCTCGGCGCGGCCTTGCCCGCAAACACGAAGGTGCGTGGGGCAATGTCCAGGTTCGGGTTGTCGATCAGCCTATTGTAAAGATGCTGTATATGCAGCGCGTTCAGGAGCTGGCGCTTGTATGCGTGTATGCGCTTGACCTGCACATCGAATATGGATGCCGGGTCGACCTTTATGCCCTGGGTGTCCGCGATATAGCGGGCCAGCCGTTCCTTGCCGGCGCGCTTTATGCCGGCCAGGCGCTCCTGCATCGCAGGGTCATTGCTGGACTGCCGGAGCCGTTCAAGCTCGGGCGGGTTTGAGATCCAGCCGGTGCCTATGGCATCCGAGATGGCGGAGGTGAGCAGCGGGTTGGCTTTTATGAGCCAGCGCCGGTGCGTGATCCCGTTGGTCTTATTGTTGAATTTGCTCGGATAATAGTCGTTGAAATCCTTCATGACTACATTCTTCAGCAGCTCGGTGTGGACGGCGGCGACGCCATTGACGCTGAAACTGCCGACGACGGCGAGGTTCGCCATGCGCACGGTGCCGTCCCCGATAATGGACATGCGCGCCACCTTGCCGGGGTCATCCGGGTAGCGCAGGCTAAGCCCGTCAAGGAAGCGGCGGTTTATCTCCTCGACGATCATATAGATCCTGGGCAGAAGCTCCCAGAACAGATCGACGGGCCAGGTCTCCAGCGCCTCTGGCATTATCGTGTGGTTGGTGTAGGCGATGGTGCGCGTGGTGATGCCCCAGGCCTCATCCCAGCCGAAGCCCTCTTCGTCTATCAGTATGCGCATCATTTCGGGGATGGCCAGGGCAGGGTGCGTGTCGTTGATATGTATGACAATGCGTTCGGGCAGCAGCTTGATGTCGTGCTGCTTTATCTTGAAGCGGCGCACTATGGACTGTATCCCGGCCGACACAAAGAAATATTGCTGCTTCAGGCGCAGCAGCCGGTTTGAATAGTTGGAGTCGTCCGGGTAAAGCACCTCGGAGATGGCCTCCACGGAATACTTGCCGGACACGGCGTTCACATAGTCGCCGCGGCTGAATGACGCGAAGTCGAAGGAATTGTCGACCGATTCCGCGCTCCACAGCCGCAGTGTGTTCACCGTCCGGTTGCGGTAGCCCATTATGGGCATGTCGTAGGGCACGGCCAGCACGGGGAGATAGTCCTCATGCGTGAAATGCGCCTTGCCGTCGGCGCCGAATTCGGTGCGGATGTGGCCGTTGAGCTTGACGATCACCGCCTTGTCGGGCTTGCGGATCTCCCAGGGGTTGCGCTGGTTAAGCCAGTTGTCGGGAAGCTCGACCTGGTAGCCGTCCACGATCTGCTGGCGGAACAGCCCGTATTTGTAGCGGATGCCGCAGCCGTGGCCCGGCAGCCCCATCGAGGCCATGGAGTCGAGGAAACAGGCCGCTAGCCTGCCCAGCCCCCCGTTCCCCAGCGCTGGATCGGGCTCGCATGCTATCAGCTCGTCGAGGTCCACGCCGAGCTTCGCAAGCCCCTCCCGGCAGATGTCCTCGGCGCCGAGGTAGAGCAGGTTGGATTCCAGGAACTTGCCGACCAGGAATTCAAGCGAGAAGTAGTACGCCTGCCGCGCGCCGCTCTTCAGGTAATAACTATTCGTGACGACCCATTTTTCGTTCATTTGGTCGCACACCATCGATGCGAGCACTGTATACTTGTCGGCGAGCGTGGATTCGCTCATGGTCTTCGACAGCAGCGACATGAACCTGCGCGTATACGCAGATATGAACTCTTCTTTGCTATTGAACATATTCAATTATTTTACCTTCCCTCTGCGCCCGCCTTGCCGGCATCCGGCGCCATATCTGCCATCAATCCGCGGCGCCGCTGCGCCACTGCTATCCTGCCCTACATTTCCTGCGTCCCGTTCCGGGAGCGCTTGTCGTCCCCGTCGGATGGGAACATCGACTTCAGCAGCTCGTCAACGTCCTCGTAGGGGTTTGTGTACACCCTGTTCCGCCCATTCTCCTTGGCCATATACAGGGCGTTGTCGCTGCGTATTATCACGTCGTTGTATTTGTCGTCCCCAGGCAGCACCTGGCTCACGCCGATGCTTATCGTCTGTTTCAGCGGCGGCCCCATCTCGATCTCCAGCTCGGACTTTTCGAGCACAGTACGTATCCTCTCGGCAATGCAGACGGCCCCGGCGAGGCCCGTTTCCGGCAGCACCGCGAGGAATTCCTCGCCGCCGATGCGGCAGAACACGTCGGATGCGCGGAATACGTCTTTGAGCGTCGAGCTGACGTGTTTGAGCACCCTGTCCCCGACATCGTGGCCGTACGTGTCATTGACGTTTTTGAAATTGTCAATGTCAATGCTCATAATGCTGAACGCGCGGAAGCTCCTTTTGTATAACAGGAAGAGCTGTTCCAAAAATTGCATTGCGGAGCGCCTGTTCGGTATTTGTGTCAGGAAATCGACGTTCGCGAGACGTTCGAGTTCCAATTGGTTTTGGTGCAGCTTTATGGTCATCTCATTGAAGGAGTCGGAGAATTCGCCAAGGAATTCAGCGCGCTGCGAAAAATCGCCTTCGGCCACCTGCTTCGTCTGCCACGTCAGGTGGCGCAGGTTGGCCTGCAATGCCTTCATGTTTGAGAGTATATAGCCTTTTGTATAAGCGAACATCTGGAGATCGCCGTGTGCCAGCGCAGCGCTCAAGGCGCGCAGATCGTTGATGTATCCGTACAGTTTCTGAAAATTCGGGTTTTCGGCGAGGCCGGGGTCCATGCACAGATCATCGGGGATCTTAGGCGCGGTCAAGAGGGTGCTGATCAGCGCGATCCATTCATTATCACTTCGTTGCGAAGACATATTGTTTGCCACCTTACATTATATATATTATATACTGTCTGTCGGCCTGTTTTTATTGGCTGATTGGCCTGCGCCGGCCGTCGTCTGCGGGCATCCATGCTGCCTGCGCCTTCCGCCGGCCTAGCCGATTTCGCCGCCTGCGCTGCACGCGCCTTTCGCCGTCTGCGGGCGTCCATGCTGCCTGCGCCGGCCGCCGTCTGCGGGCGTCATGCCGCCTACGCCTGGGCCGTCGCCTCGCTGCGGTTCTCCTGGGTCACAAGGAACCGGCATGTGCGGGCGCCGGTACACCAGCAGTCGATTTCCTCGGCCCTCCATTTTTCGTTGGTGAAGCACTCGAATAAAGAAGAAATAAAGCCCTCGTCATAGATGCAGGACTCGTAGTCAAGCTCAGGCAGCCCCGAACAGTCCAGATCCTCATCGATGGTGAGAAGCACACGGCCCTTGTCAAGCATGGCTTCCTCAAGCCGCAGTATGCCGATCCGCTTGTTCTTCAGGACAGCCTGCGTCTTGCTGACAAATTCGTCGATCCCATTGACAGGGGCGATGTAGTGTTTGAAAAATTCGCGGCCGGCCAGTTTCCCCGCATTGAAAAAGACATCGTCGGCAATCTCGGCGCCGAAGCGCTCTTCAAGCACGTCGCGCATCGTGAACTGCATAAGCCGATACGTTTCGAGATCCAGAGTGGTGCCGAGGTTCGGCCGGCCATCCTCGACATCGCCTATCAGATCCCAAAAAAATTTGTATTTCCTCATTTGAACATCACCTCATCTCTACCCACAATAGAATAATATAACACCCTGTTCAAATAATACCATGTTTGCAGAACAAAGTCAAATTTTTGAGTGGCTTTGTCCCAGTATATCTTCAATTTCGCCACTGTCAAGGCGGTTTTTTTCCAGCAACAGATCTACTATGAGATCTATTTCCCGCCGTGCCCCCCCTATGGCGGCGATCGTGGCCCCCAGTTCCGCCCTGATGATCTCCGAGACCCGCGCCGTGATCGCCGCGCCGAGCGGGCCTGTAAGCGCGTCCCTGTACTCTACCACGGCATGGCCGATGGTGTCGTCCATCCCGTAGGCGCATATCATGGAGCGGGCTATCCGCGTCGCGGACTCAAGGTCGCTTGCCGCGCTGCTGGAAACCCCGGAATCCTCCCCATAATAGACGATCTCCGCAGCCCTGCCCCCCAGCGCTGTGCGGATACGCCCAAGCAGCTCGCTGCGGGTGTGGATATGCTCGCCCTCGTCGGCTTCGGGCTCCATGTAGCCGCCGTGGCTGCCCCTGGCGACAATGGTCAGGTAGGCGGGCGTGCGCCCGGCAATAAAGCACATATAGGCGTGCCCGGCCTCATGCCGCGCGACGCGCTCCATGTACTCGTCGCCCCAGGATTTCTTGTAGCCGTGCTTCGATATCTCGAAGGCCTCTTCCAGCATGGCGTCGTCAAGATCCCGCCCGGCAGCGACCGCATTGCGGAAGCCCAGTTCGGCCATGCGCTCAAGCGTGGAGATGCTCGTGCCGGCCGAGCGCTTCGCCAGCTGCTCAAGCATGCCTGCGCTTACGCAGTGCCCCTTCCGCTTCGCGAACACGCCCTCCATGTACTTCAGGCGGTCATCCTTCGTGGGCATGTCCACGAGTATCTTCCGGTCGAAGCGGCGCGTGAGCGCTGCGTCGATATAGCCCTTGCCGCTCTTCCCCGGCTCTATGTCGAAGTTCGTGGCCGCGAGCACGAAGACCGCGCGCTTTGATTCGGAGTTGAATCCGTCGATTTCGGTAAACAGGGCATTGAGCGCCATCTCCTCGCCATGGGCGGATTCGCCGCCTATGCGTGCCCGCCCTATGGCGTCAATCTCGTCAATGAAGACTATGGAGGGCGCGTACCGCCGTGCGCGCCTGAAGAGCCCGCGCACCGCCTCCGGCCCGCTGCCCTGGTATTTCGTGACGAAGCTGGTGGCTGTCACGGGGATGAAGGCGACATCGGATTCGCCCGCCATGGCCCGCGCCAGCAGGGTCTTGCCGGTCCCCGGAGGGCCGTACAGGAGGACGCCCTTGGGCGGGTTGAGCCCACACGCCTTGAACTTCTTCGGGTTTTTCAGGTAGTCCACGAAAAAGGCCAGTTCTTCCTTGGCGCGTTCGGCCCCCACGACATCGGAGAAGCGCACATCGGGCCTCTCGGCGTCGTCGAGCAGTTCGCCCATGTCGTCCGCGTATGGCGAGCGCTTTATCGAAAGGTCGCGTATATGTATGGCGATGCTCCGCCTGTCTGCGCTCACCGACGGCGCCGTCTCGTAATGCAGTATCTTGCGCTCGGCGGCAAGCCCTGCCGCAGTAGCCTGCAGATAGAGCTGCCGCGCTATGCTGTGGGCCTCTTCGGCGAAGAGGCTTGGGTCTGAAGCGCTCATGGCCAGCTTTCCGCGCGCCCCGCCCATCATGAATGAGCTGAGCAGTTCGTCGTCTATGGCGAAGCTGCCCGATTCGAGCAGGTATACGGGCACTTCTGGCAGACGCTCCCGGAATTCCCGGAAGAAGCGGCGCGGCGCCATGAGCAGATCCGCGCCTATCGGCGTGTGATCGAAGTCGAAGCCGCCGCCCTTTTCCAGGTTCACTGGCCCTGAAGGCAGGCGCGGAGCTCCATGCCCTAGGCCTGCCGCATCTGGAACGGCCCCAGGCCCTAGGCCTGTCGCCTCCGGGACGGGCCCAGGCCCCAGGCCTGTGCAACGGATCGGGGGTACTGCGCAGGCGGCCGCCAATGCGCAGAATGACGCGTCGGCCGCACCCGATCCCGCCGGTCCTGTGGCGGCCTGCGCCCCTGGATCCATCGCGCCTTGCGCCGCCTGTGGCGCCAGCCCTGTGGCATCTTGCGCGGCCTGCGCCCCCGGTCCTGTGGCATCTTGCGCCTCCGGATCCATCGCCCCCTGCGGCGCCAATTCCAGCAGCGCGAAATCCAGGTCCTGCTCGCCGGCGATCCGGAAAGCCTCTTCCCGGCTGCCCGCCAGATATATCTCGAAGCCGGGCAGGCAGCGCGGCAGGGCTTCCGCAGCCGCACGGCCCGCGTAGGCCAGTATCTTGGGCCTGCCGGGATTCGTGAATAGCGCGGCGGCGTCGGCGGGCAGCCCGTCCGTGTCCACCTTGAAACGCAGCGACTCCAGGCCCTGGAGGGCATTCTCCAGGCGCTCCTCGGCATAAAGCCGGCCCAGCCCAAATATCTCGTTCTTGAAGAAAAGCTCCGTCCGCGCCTTGAGCCTCCTGGCGTCAGCCTCGCCGCCCTCGGCGAACAGCAGCGTGGCCGGCAGCAGATCCCCGTCGGCCCCGGCAGGTATGCCGTACTGCTTCTCGAACAGGGCGCAGCAGCGCTCGAACTCGTGCCGGCTGATCCGCTCAAGGTCGTGCGCCTGGAGGCGGTTGAACATGAGCGGCCAGCCCGTGGCCAGCCTGGAGCATATGGTGGCGGGGAAGAAGGGCTGTTCCGTCTGCGGATGGATGTCCGTCTCCAGCGCGTTGATTATCGTGTGGCGCGGGACGCCCGCCGCATTGTGCCTGTGCTCCCCGTCATAAAGCTGCTTGCCCGCGTTCGTGGTGAATATGATTATAGTGTCCTTGAACAGCACATCCTTGTCGCTGAAATCATCGTGCAGCTCGCCAGAGTCCAGCACTTGCAGGAAGAGGTGGATGGTATTGATGTGGGCCTTCTCGATCTCGTCGAACAGCAGCATGCAGTGCGGGTTCTTCCGCACGAAGCCCGTCAATGAGCCTTCCTTCGCGTCCTTGTAGCTTGGGGCGAAGCCGACGAGGTTTATATGCTGCTGGTGATCGGAATACCCGCTCATGTCGTAGCGCCTGAACGGCATGCCCAGCGTGGCGGCCGCCTGTTCGGCCAGGAAGGTCTTGCCGACGCCCGGAGGCCCTGCGAAGACGAATGTGGCGCGCGGCTGCCTGCGCCCCGCGTCAGCCTTGGCGAGCACCTCAGCGGCGAATATCCCCTCGGCGAAGGAGTGGACGGCATGATCCTGCCCATAGACGCAGGACAGGAGGGAATAGCGCATCTTGTTGACGCGCTCCGTCAATTCGGCCAGGAAGGCCTTGCCCTCCGGCTCTTCCGGCGCGGGCTCCTCATCACGCGGGCTTGATATGTAGAAACCGACCTCCGGCGTGAGCCGCACGACATTGGCCACGTCGCTCAGGCTCGCTTCCTTGTAGGCGGGCCTCGCGACGAGATCAAGCAGCTCCCTCAGTATCGGGGTCGGATTTTCAAGCAGCAGGTTCAGCACACAGGAGGCGGTCACGTATTCCGAAGTGTAGTTCAGGGACTTGTCCTTGGCCTCCTGCATCAGATCGGGGATCTCGTGCGTCGGGCGCATGGCGTAGAGGTACACTGCGTCGATCAGTATCCGGCGCAGCAGCGCCCGCGCGCCCGCCGTCTCGATCTTCTTTGATTTAAGTATGCTGTTTATGCTTTGGATGTCATTGTCGATCTCCCGCTTATGGTTGGAAGCAGGGGATATGGTCTCCGCGTTCAGCTCGGCCAGCTTCAGGAGGCCCAGGAACAGGTGCTCTTTCCAAATGGTGTTGGCGTTAACCGCGTCAGCTTCGGCCTTCGCGCGGAGCATGACGAAACGCATTGCAGCATTGAGTATTATCATATGTGAGCGGTATGCACGGCAACAATGGCGCCGTGCCCTCCTTTCGTATTGCGTGTATATATTTACTATACACCACAGTCAGTGAAGAAGCAAGATTACTATTTCGTGACAAAGGCCTGTGCCCGCCAATGCCCCGCCCCCAGTTCGGCCAGCGCCAGGCCTGGGGCGCGTCGCCCATGGGGCGCCCGTGCGTGCCTTGGATTTTGGATTGAATCGGCATCGTGTGGGGGCAATAATCCAAAACCAGAGTCGATTTCTACAATATTCCGTGTTTTGTTATTGTATTTTGCACTTTTTTATGATAATATAACAATAGAATAATACTATATGCCAGTCGAGGTATGGTTGGGGTTGTAGGTAGGCGCACTGTGCTGTGAGGCTTTGCAACAGTTCAGGGCGGCAGGCTTGCTGCAAGGGAGCCACGCTTTAGATGGGCAACAGTATAAGTGTGTATTTGTTCATGCCCATGGCGGACGCCGTGACGGTGTTTTGCCGCGGGCAGACACAATGTTAGGGGGGCGCACAATATGAAAACTTATACGAATGGGCGTATTCGCCTGTGCCGTTTGCCGATCATCGCGGCTACGGCGCTTTTTCTTATCTTTTTGCTGCCGGCCGCAGGGCCGCGTGGCGCAGTCTGGGCCGAAGAGGCATCCGCGCCATTCATAATGCAGCAGCCTGCTGACGCGGTCTACGCCGAAAACGCGGCGGCGCGTTTCTATGTGGCGGCATCAAGCCCGGAGGGGGGCTATCTCACTTACCAATGGTACAGATCCGGGCCATTCACAGAAAAAATCGACGATCCGGACGGAAGTGGCCTGACCAGAATAATGAGTGCTGGCACTGCAGTGGACTTGCCTGAAGGCCAGGGCGCGATCCTGGCGACCAAGACGGATGCGCCGGAAGAGCCCGGAGCGCATTACTATTACTATTGGGCGGAGATCACGAACCACGTCGCCCAGGATGATGGCGGAGGCGCGACGGAGACGATTGAGACGCGCATCGCCGAGGCCAAGGTCGTGGACAGGCAGCTGCCCGACCATATCACGAACGGCGACTTCTCGACCGTTTATGCGCCGATCGGTGTAACACCCATGCTTTGGAGCAATGGGGGGGGCGACGTAAAGGGTTGGTACACGATAGCCGCGCAAGAGCGGATGCCGGACTGGAAAACCACCGATTTAAATCTCGGTCATGGTATGGGCAACGTGAAAAATTTTGGAGATTTACGTCAGTCGTTCCAGATATTTGCAGTAAATGGGAAGACATTTGGGTATAAGGCAGACGGGCCCAGCGATATGGTCGCCGAGCCGCTTGCCCCGGTCCCGATATCGACTAGACCGGTGAATGGGAGCCCTGGCACGCCTGATAAGCATGTAAGCGCAAAGACAGGGCACGGCGACAAGGGCGGGGATACAGGCAACTTCGGCGCCATAGAGCTTTCAAACACAAATCCATCTTCTGTCTACCAAGAGGTCGCGACTGTGCCGGGCAAGATATACGAATGGAGCATAGACCATACCGCGCGTGGCTACGTTAGCGACGCGGACACCATGGCCGTCATCATAGGCACAGCCATAAACGAGGAGTCGGATCATGGAAGCGACAAGACTCTATGGGAAAACGACGGAACGGATCTGCATTACCCCTACGGGGCCAGTGCAAACCCCGATCCTGCCCAAAGCCCCACATATTTCTATAAGATAGTGGACGCGCTTGCAAAGCGTGTCGTAGGCACGTCGGGCACGCCCGAAAGTATGAAGCCATACAGTGGGCAGGATTTCGTGCAGGAGTATAACGGGCACACGTATTACGTCTACATCATCACGACCGGAAAAGGATGGAAAAATTACGCCGGCACCTACACCGTGCCAGCCGGGCAGGGCACGACAGTGTTCGCATTTTTGGGCATATACCCGAACACTGCGACCGGCAACGTCATAGACAACATAGTGTTCTCATCGGGCACGGACATCGAGGTCAGCCAGGAGATCAGCTACACGGGCGAGACGGAGATATCCACTGCGACAAAGACCGGATACGCCTATGCGTTGGCGGAGATGCGCGGCTCCAGCGCCATCACCCTGTACGACGTGACGGCCAGCTACGACCCTGACGGCGCGGGCGGGACGCCGGCCGACGCGCGCAGGCCCACGGCGGGCCTGGGCGGCGACGGGCAGTGGTATTCCGGCATGGGCGACGGCGGCATCATCACATTCACGGGCCTGACGCCGGGCAAGACCTACCGCGTCATCGGCCTGCCGGCGTATGCCATAAACAAGGACCTGGGCACCAACATCTATCCGGCCGACGTGCTGGACGATGGATACTATAGCGATGTAAAGATAATGCC
>JAIRSA010000228.1 GCA_031255695.1 Eubacteriales Family XIII. Incertae Sedis bacterium
GGCGTGGAGATGTGCATGCCTGGCGACAACATCCAGATGACGATCACGCTGATCACGCCGATAGCCATAGAGGAAGGGCTGCGCTTCGCCATCAGGGAAGGCGGCAGGACCGTAGGCGCTGGCGTCGTGGCAGCGGTCATCGAATAGCGCAGG
The DNA here is from genome assembly GCA_031255695.1 of Eubacteriales Family XIII. Incertae Sedis bacterium. Taxonomy (GTDB): domain Bacteria; phylum Bacillota; class Clostridia; order Peptostreptococcales; family Anaerovoracaceae; genus JAISED01. Next base: position 154 of record JAIRSA010000228.1, read on the forward strand.
CCAGCCAACGGCAAGCCATGGGAAATAACGCGCCCAGCCATAAAGGGGCGCACGTATAGCACAGAATAGCGGCAAATCCCCCCCGCCAGCCTGGCCGATATCGGCTAGGCCGCTGTTCGCCATTTGGCCGGCGGGGCAATAACAACGGCGACAGCAGCAAAAGAGATTTCTTATGCTGCTGTTTTACGTCATACAGGGTTACAGGCCGAAAAGCCGGGCGCACAGGCAGCCGGCGGAATGCCGCGGGGTTCCGGGCGGCCGCCATTAGCCATAATAGCCATAAGAGTCATAAGGAGTAATGAAATGGATAAGATATATGATGTGATTATAGTAGGCGGGGGGCCGGCCGGGCTGAGCGCCGCGATTTATGCGGGCAGATCCAATCTGGCCACGCTGTTGATAGAGCGGGCGGGCGAAGGCGGGCAGATCGCCACATCTTCTTCTGTCGAGAACTATCCGGGGGGCTTCGTCGGCGAGGACGGCGCTGTCCTTGCAGCCAGGATGGCGGAGCAGTGCAAGGGCTTCGGCGCCGAGATCGTATATGCCGAAATAAAGGAATACAGCCTGGAAGGCGAGGTGAAGAGGCTGAAGGCCTACGGCAAGGAATTCTGCGGCCGCACTGTCATCATCGCGACGGGCAATTCCCCCACGCGGCTCGGCGTCCCTGGCGAAGCGGAGTTCGCGGGGCGCGGCGTGTCATACTGCGCCACATGCGACGGCCCGTTTTTCAAAGACATAGAGATCTATGTGGCGGGCGGGGGCGATTCGGCCGTCGAGGAGGCGATCTACCTGACGCGCTTTGCCAAGAAAGTCACGGTGATACACAGGCGCGACAGCCTGCGCGCGTCGAAGTCCATCCAGGACGAGGCGATGGCGAACGAGAAGATATCATTCATGTGGGACACGGTGATCAAGGAACTGAAGGGCAAGGGCCTGCTGGACACCATTGTGGCCGAAAATGTCAAGACGGGCGAGATAAAAGAGCTCCACGCAACGGGCGAGGACGGCATGACAGCCCTGTTCGTCTTTGTGGGGATGAAGCCCGAAACGGAGATATTCGAGGGGATCCTAGACCTTGAGAACGGATATATAGTCACGGATGAGGAGATGCGCACGAATATAGCGGGGGTCTTCGCGGCGGGCGATGTCAGGAAAAAATCGCTGCGCCAGGTGATAACCGCCGCCGCAGACGGCGCGATAGCTGCGGCGAACGCCGACAGATGTCTGAGTGGAAACGTATGAAACATAAAATAACCGGGAAACAGAACAACAGCAGCGGCTGCCTCGTGTGCGGCGATCATAACGAGCTCAGCCTGAACACGCGCTTCTATGAGCTTGATAATGGCGAGGTCGCGGCGGTGTTCCGCACGGAGGAATGGCACCAAAGCTATCCGGGCAGGGTGCATGGCGGCATGTCGGCCGCCGTGCTGGACGAGACGATAGGCCGGGCGCTGTGCGTCACGGAGCCGGAGATATGGGGCGTGACCATAGAGCTTGAGCTCAAATACCGCAAGCCTGTGCCTACGGGCGCCGTGCTGACGGCTGTGGGCCGGATCACGAGGAACACGCGCAAGATTTTCGAGGGCACGGGCGAGATACTGCTTCCCGACGGCACGGTCGCCGTCGAGGCGAAGGGGAAGTACTTCAAGATGCAGATCAAAGAACTCGTCAACGGCAAGTTCCTGGACGACGAGTGGTATCAGATCGAAGAGGACATCCCGGAAGAAATCGATCTGTGAGGCGTATAGTACTGTTCTCCAACTAATACTGTCCTCCAACTAAAATCATAGAGGCCGCAAGAGAGGAGTGTGGGTTTTTGTGAAAGCATTGCTGATAAATGGCAGCCCCAACAAGGACGGCTGCACGTTCACCGCTTTGGCAGAAGTGGCGGGCGAGCTAGAAAAAAACGGAATCAAAACCGAAATATTCCATATAGGGCGAGGTCCATTCTACGGCTGCTCCGCCTGTTTCGCATGCGACAAGATCGGGAAGTGCGCCTTTGACGGCGACCCCTGCAACGAGATCGCCGAAAAGATGAAAAACGCGGACGGCGTCGTGATAGGCTCGCCTGTGTACTACGCAGGCGCGAACGGCGCCCTGTGCGCACTGCTTGACCGCGCATTTTTCTCCTCGCGGGGCGCTTTTGCGAGGAAGCCGGGGGCGGCTGTCGTCAGCTGCAGGCGCGGGGGCGCCGGCTCGGCCTTCGATAGGCTCAATAAATATTTCACCATCAGCAGCATGCCGGTGGTGTCTTCACAATACTGGAACGCGGTGCATGGCAACACACCAGACGAGGTGCGCCAGGACAAGGAGGGCATGCAGGTCATGCGGGCGCTGGGCAGGAACATGGCCTGGCTTATGAATAGCATAGAAGCATCTAAAGGCCTGGTCAGCGAGCCGGAGACGGAGCCGCCCGTGGCCACGAATTTCATCCGCTAGCCCCCGGCCGGCTTTCGCAGCCGCAGCGCCGGGCGGCGCCCCACACCGGCTTCATTGCCACAGCGGCCGGCCTCGTGCCGGCCCTGTCGCAGCGGCGGCTGGCCAGCCCCTAACCAGCCCCGCAGCCGCAGCGCCGGGCGGTGCCCCACACCAGCATTGCCACAGCGGCCGGCCTCGTGCCGGCCCCTGTCGCTATCTCCCGAAAATGCCTGTTGCGTTAAGCAGTATCAGCACTATGGCGATGGGCGCCACAAACTTTATGGTGAACGGATAGATCCTGGCCAGCAGCGGATTGGGGTTCTTGGAGCCGATCAGGAATTCCTTCTTGGATGCCGCCGTGCTGAAGCAGAAAGTCACGAACAGAGCGCCGAGCAGGCCGGTTATCGGAAGCAGGAAATCGTTGGCCATCTTGTCGAGGAAGCTGAAATAATCAAGCCCCATTATCTTGAAATGGGCGAGGGGCCCGAACGAAAGCGCAGCAGGCGTCCCGAGGGCGGCCACTATGGCGCTGATCAGGAGCAGCCCCTTCTTCTTCGACAGCTTCATCTCGTCCTCCATAAATGTCAATGGCACCTGCATCAGGCTCATCATGGAGGTGAGCGCCGCGATGAAGAGGAGCAGGAAGAAGAGCGCCGAGAAGAACTGGCCCAGCGGCATCTTGGCAAAGGCGCCCGGCAGGGTCACGAACGCGAGCCCCGCCCCCTGGCCCGGATCGAAGCCGAGCGCGAAGACGGCCGGGAATATGGCCAGCCCGGCGAGAAGGGCGATGAGCGTGTCCATGGTGATGATGGATACGGTGGCGCTGACCAGGTTCGCGTTTTTCTTCATATAGCTGGCATAGGTAATCATTATGCCCATGCCCAGGCTCAGGGAATAGAACGAATGCCCAAGCGCGTCCAGGAATCCGGCAATGCCCAGCTTCGAGAAGTCGGGATAGAACAGGAAACGTATGCCGTCAGAAGCGCCGGGGAGCGTGACTGAGCGCAGCATGAGCACGATCAGTATGGCGCCCAGGAGCGGCATGAGTATCTTGTTCCATCTTTCTATGCCGGAAGAGACCCCGCCAATAAGGACCGTTGCGGTCAGCAGAAGGGCGATGGCGGCAAACGCGGCGGACTTCCAGCCAGCCGAGAAGGCCGTGAACGCTGCGGCGCTGTCGGCGGTGATGGCGCCCCAGTTGAAGATGCTTTCGAAGACATAGCCGAGTGACCAGCCGGCCACGACGGGGTAGTAGGCCATGATCACGGTCGAAGCGACCACGCCTATGGCGCCGACCAGCACCCAAAGCTTGCCCGGCGCGAGCTTCCTGAAGGCGCCAACGGCGCCAAGGCCGCTGCGGCGCCCGATAGTCAGTTCGGAAATAAGGATCGGCACGCCTACCAGCAGCACGCAGAGCACATATACAAGCAGGAAGGCGCCGCCGCCGTTTACGCCTAGGATATAACTAAAACGCCATATATTGCCAAGACCGACGGCGCTGCCTACCGCCGCCATCACAAGGCCGAACTGCGACGCAAAGCTGTCGCGCGAATGCAGATTTTTTGACTTTGATTTTGATTTGGATTTACTCATCTTCTTACCCCATCCCCATAATGAATAGCGCCGGAAAAGGCACCCCTGCCAATACAGAATTTGCACCACAGCCGTATCCATAAAACGCGTCGCCACTGGCACCCGCCAGCCATTCAAGCGCGTCCGCGCCGCTGGCGCCCGCCAGCCCCGCTGACGCATACGGCACTTCAAACCATTATAGCATATTTTATCCGTTCTAGGCAAAAAAGATCTTGCGGGGCCTGCGCTGCGGGTTTTACGAAAGCCCGCTTCACAAACGCTTCACAAAACAATCACATTTTAAAAAAAACACCTTTACTTAATCTTTCGGCGGGGGTATAATATAGCCAACTGCTGGCTTAAAAATCCAGCCGCAGGTAGGCATCGTCCTTATCGTCCTGCGAGACGCCGAGATAGCGTTTTGTGACTGAGAAGGAGCTGTGGTTGTAGATCTCCATTATGACTGCCGGCGAGACGCCGCCCTTCCATGCGTGGTAGCCGAAAGTCTTGCGCAGGGAATGGCATGACACGCGGCTTTCGAAGCCTAGCGCCTCGGCTGCGGCACGTATAATGCGGTATGCCTGGATCCGGCTTATAGGTCTGTCTGTACGGGCGTTTTCAATGAGGGCGCCGCCCTGCTTGGCCGACTGCCGGGCATGTAGGGTGAGCACGTATACGGCGTGCTTGTTCAGCGCTATGCTTTTCGCCTTGCCGGTCTTCTTTTCGGTGACGGCGATATGCCTGCGGATCTTGCCGCGCGTGAAGTCGTATACATCGTCCCAGGTCAGGCGCAGAAGGTCGCTGACCCGCAGGGCAGTGTGGATGCTTAGCACTATAAGGCAGCAGTTGCGTAGCTGTCCGAGTTTGAGATAGTATTCGGAAAGTTCACGGACATAGCCCTTGTTTCTGATTGGTTCTGTGGTAGCCATGTGATCATCCTCCTTGTGATGGTTTCGCCGTTGCCCGCATATTTAGCCGCCGCAGGGCAGCCGCAGTATGGCGGCGTGTGGCGTGTGGATTGTAACATAGTTTTCGTCCATGTAACATATTCTCTATTATGTTGCATGGACGTTATTTTTGTTGCACTTTTAATGTATTTTGTTGCAAAAATAATTCTGAACGTCGTACGAAGACCATTCTTCAATGCCTTCCATATCCCATCCATGCTGTATTCTCAATACATTAGGCTCTAGGTAACCCTTTAGAGAATATGTTACATAGCCCAGCATTTATTTCGTTTTTAGTCGGATAGCAGTATTGGAATCAGTATAAGGAGCGGTGTGAAGTGCCGGGATTAATTAAATCTTTTTTCAGCGCCTTCCGGCCGTCTGCAAAAGGCCCGCAGACACGGATATGCCCGCAGGCGCCAACAGACGGGGAAACAGCCGCAGCAGCGCGGTGGGGCCTAAACAGAATCAGCGTCAGCCAGTTTTCGGGCCGGCTGTTTCTGTTGCCGCCAATCAAGGCAAAGCAGCCGGCATTTCTGTTGCCACCGATCAGAGCAAGGCCGTCGGCGCCCCCGCCGCAAAAATTGCTTCGGCCGGCGGGGCATATTGCTGCTGCCCGTTGGATAGACGACCGCATTTTTGTGGCTATGGGCGCAGCAAAACCGCCCGCCTAACAAACTGAGCGCGTTTAGCGCTCAAATCTGGACAGAACTGAATTTGAATTTGTGCCGCCGCAGGGCGGCAGAATGGAGTCAAGTATGAAAGGGAAGAAAAGGAAGGCACTTATTTCATTCGTTACCATCTTGCTATTGGCGGCATGCTTTCCCATTGCCACCTCGGCTGCGGAGACTGGTGCGGATTTCAGCCTTACGCTTGACAGAGCGGCGAGGACCGTTTCTGTGACAGGGACGGGCTACGCGCCGAACGAGCGTGTTTCGTTGGTGGCTGCCTATAACGCGCCGCCCGCGTTCCAGAACTTGGATTATATAAGTCAGCTGAGTGCCGACGAAAGCGGCGCATTCTCAGTCACATTCCCTTCGGCGAAGGGCGAATGGCTGGGAGGGGAGTCCTATTATGTGGCATTGAACGGCGTCGTCAAATCGGCGGCCATATATGCGACGCGCGCCGTCGCGAACCCGGCTACGCGCGTCTCGATAAAGGCCGGGGGCTCATATCAGCTGGATTATCAGATCGATGGCATTGCCTATGAGTTTGTTTCAGGAAACAACAGTGTCGCCAGGGTGAGCGCGGGCGGGCTAGTAACGCCGGTGCGGGCGGGGAGCGCCGCGATCACCCTTCGCGCGACTGACGGGAGCAATCTGTCATCGTCGGTCATCATAATAGTGACGCCATAACCAGTATTATGTAACAGAAAGGAGTGTATAGCGCCCAGGCGCGCTATACAAAGAGCCGATGTTAGGAATGAAAAAAATAAAAGGGCTGCCGGCATTATCGATCATCGCGGCGGCTGTCATTATGGCATGCGTGCTAAGCGTCGCGAACGTTGCCGCAGCCAATCCCATACTGGATTTCTGGGAGTATATCCCGGACGGCGAACCCTACGTGTTCGAGGATCCGGATCAGCCGGGGAAATACCGCGTGTATGTATACGGATCGCATGACACGTTCTTGACCAGATATTGCGGGCGTGACCAGGTGGTATGGTCGGCGCCGGTTGAAGAACCGAACAATTGGCGCTACGACGGCGTGATCTTTGAGTCTATTGTGGGCACGTCGGCAGGCGACACACTGTACGCGCCGGATGTATGCGAGACGATCGATAAGGAGACGGGCAAAAAGGTATACTACCTGTACCCCAACAATCAGGCAGGCAACCGCCAGTCCATGGTAGCCAGATCCGATCGCCCCGACGGCCCGTTCGAAGTGGTAAACTGGGCTAACGCGAACAGGAACTCGACCACAGGCATACTTGGGTTCGATCCCGCAGTATTTGTAGACGATGACGGGCGCGTCTACGGGTATTGGGGGTTTGAGACCTCATATGCGGGCGAACTAGATCCCGATACGATGTATTCGCTGAAACCGGGGACAAGCCGCATCGACAGGATGATACCGGGCACCCAGAGCGGAGGCGGCAACATATCGACCGATCCCCAGGGATTCAATTTCTTTGAAGCGTCATCCCTCCGCAAAGTGGGGAATAAATACGTATTCGTCTATGCAAGGCGCGGCATAGCGGGAGAGAGGTACGGCACGGTCAGCTGCCTGCTTGCCTACGCCTACAGCGACACGCCACTGGGGCCGTGGACGTACGGCGGCGTAATCATCGACAACTCTAAAGAGCTCGGTGCGTCGTCAAATTCGAATATTGCACACAACAATCATGGCAGCATATGCGAGATAAACGGGCAATGGTACATATTCTATCATCGCTGCACGAATAACCACGGCTATTCAAGGCAGGCCTGCGTCGAAGCGATTACAGTGCAGGCCGATGAGAAACCCGTGTCCGAGGGCGGGAAGGTCGTGATTTCCGAGGTGGCGCCTACATCCATGGGCTTCGAAATCAATGGCCTGGATCCGTACCAAAGGCAGTCCGCAGGCATCGCGTGCTATCAGACAGGTTCGGGCTATGTAGTCGCGAATCGGGACAAAGAAGTGAACAATAACACCTTCGGCAACATAACCAACAATACCGTGGCTGGATACAAGACATTCGATTTCGGAAGCGCCACCCCAGATGGCAAGGCAAGGTATCTGAGCATGGAGGTTGAGCCTGGCGCCAGAGGCGGGACAGTCACCGTTTACGCCGACAGGCCGAACGCGGCGCAAGGCACGGCGATCGCGGCATTTACAGTAGCGCCTGGCGGGGAGCCGGCCAAGCTTAACGCCACTTCGGACGCGCTGAACGGGCTGGAGGGGAAACACGACATATTTTTCGCTTTCACACCCAATGCGGGCAGCGGGAGCATGTGCACATTCAGCTATTTCCAGTTCGGTATAGCGGATCCCGGCGCGATCACAGGGCTTGGCATGGAACTGGATTCGGATAAAATTGACATAAATGGAAAAACGGGTCTGAGCATCGTGGCTTATGGGATAGACGGATCGGCTGTGGATGTCGGCGCTGAGGCTGCCGTCACTGCCGAACCGGCGGGGATCGTGAGCATTGCAGACGGCACGATAACCGGCGTCGCCTACGGGCAAGCGTATATCAAGGCATCGTACGGCGGATATGAAGCGGTCAAGCTCATTACAGTCAAGGATATAGTCGCCGAGCAAACGGTAGAAAAGCTTGTTGTGAGCGAGGCGGACCTCACTATGGATATAGGGCAGACGAGGGGCTTTACCGTTACCGCAGTCTATAAAGACGGGCATTCCGAGGATGTTACAGCCGTGGCCGCCTGCACAAACCCCAACAATTATGCGATCTCTGTGGCGAACGGCATTATTTCGGCAAAGGCCCAAGGGAGATCGGCGATCCGGTTTAGCTATGCCGGGGCGCTGGGCGGGCCGGCGGAGGCAGTGATAAACGTCTTGGTCGTGCGGGATGGCGGCCCGGGCGAAGACGGCGTAGCCGGCATCGTGGCCTCGCTGGGCAAGAACGTGATCGCGGTCGGCGAAAAAACGGAACTAAAGGTCATGGCCGCAGACATGTACGGCGTCATGACGGACGTCACCGCAGCCGCGTCCATTGTGCCGGAAAACCCTGAAGTGGCGGCATATGCCGGCGGGTTCGTCAGTGGCGCCGCCGATGGCATTGCGTATATCGACGTGGCATACAAGGGTTTCAGCGAAAGGCTTACTGTAGCAGTGGGCAACATAATGGGCGATAATTTCATCGCCGGCAAGAAGAACAGCACTTGGTCCATAGTCAATGAGGACCCGGCCAATTGGGGCCTGGTCAAGTCGAAAGGGCTTTGGCTCCCGACGCTGACAGGCGATCTGGGGAGCTCAAATTTCAAAAATGTGATTGTTCAGCCAGCGGTGGGCGACTGGTCGATTGTCGCGAAGGTATTCTTCCCGGCCATGCCGTCAGAAAACTACCAGCAGGCAGCGCTCCTGGTATGGCAGGACGGCAATAATTTCGTAAAGCTCGACTGTGAGCGCACAGGCGGCAATACGAGGGTGCAGATAGGCAGATCGATCAATGGCAGCTTCGGCGGGACGACACAGAGCGGGAACCTCAGCGCGGCGCCCGATGGCTCGCTTACTGTGCATTACCGCTTGACAAAGGCGGGCAATACATATAGGGCCGCGTATTCGCTCAACGGGATCAACTACACAAATATTGGAAGCGGCATAACTCTGGCTTTAAATGAGCCAAAGATAGGCCTGTTTGCCACCAAAAACCAGGCTGCGGCCGCGGTCATCGACACGTATATCGAATATGTTGCGGTTACGAGCCTGAACGGCATCACCCTGTTGACGGACGCGCAGGTCATGCAGAACGCTGTGGATGCAGTGGCCGGCTACGTTTCGGAGGACGTGCCGAGCGCAGTGGCGGGGGACTTCGCATTGAGCCCCGTCCCGCACGGCTACACGGTTTCGGCTGTGTCGGGCAATCAAGGCGTAATATCTGACACGGGCGAGGTCACGCGCCCCGCTACAGGGTTTGTGGCCGTGCCATATACGATAACCGTATCCGACGGAACGCGGGTTGCGGAAAAGACCGTGATGATCACGGTCGTAGGGCGCGACGCGGCGGGCTTTGACTCGTACGCGGACGGCGGGAAAGCGGTTTCGCTGTATTATAATGATACAGAGAAAGAAGTGAAAGGCGTGTTCTATCTGGCGGTATATGACGCCAGAGGCGCGCTTGTACATGTAGAAGCCAAAAGCCTGGCAGCGGGCGCAAACGGCCTTGCGGTGGCGAAGTTCGACGCCGAGCTGTCAGAATATGCTGGCTATGATATCAAAGCCTTTGCCTGGGATGAAGGGTTTATACCCCTTGCGGATGCCATAACGTACTGACGCAAGGCAGGCATAGGCGGGCGCCCCGGCCCTGGGGCAAGGTCGGCGCAAGTGAGCGCCCCGACCCTGGGGCGAGGCCGGCGCAAGTGAGTGCCCCGGCCACGGGGCAAGGCCGGCGCAAGTGAGCGCCCCGGCCACGGGGCGAGGCCGGCGCAAATGAGTCCCTCCTTGAACGGTGTGATGATTCACACAGAAGAGCCGCCCCGCCATGGTTTTATGATCATGGCGGGGCGGCTTATTTTGTATGAGCCGACGCCCGTGCCGCCGGCATTGCATCGTTTTGGCCCATAACGAATAGCATTACTTCCTTTTGTTTCTCTTCCTCTTGCGCGAGTGGAACGAGACCACGTTGCCGCTGTCGCCGCTGCCGCCTAGGCTGGCCCCGCCGCTGTTGAGGCTTTTTCCGGCGTTGCCGTCTGCGCCGCCATTGGGCATATGCCGCATTTCGATCGGCGTGTGGCCGCGCAGCGGGATCATGCGGGAGTTTTCGTATATGTCTTTGAGCAGATCGTGCAGCTTCTTGGAAAAGCTGGAATTAGGGGCGCCCTTGACCCAGATCTTGTCCTCGGAATCGTACATCGCGATGAGATCGGCCAGGGGCAGGCCTATGTGGATCATGAACATGCTCACGGCTATAAATGCCGCGACATTGACATAATGCGCCCGGCTGACGAGATTCTTCAAGAGCAGATCGAAAAGCGCCTCGACGAGTTCAGGCTTTTTGCAGTAGCTGACGTGATCGTGGCCGAATATATCCTCCTTCTTCGGTACGTAGAAGGGGATGCCGTCCTGCGCGGCCCAAAGCTCATCGAATGACGGATATGAAATGTCGAGCCCGAAGTTCTCCCCCAGCATGTTGAAATCGTTGTCGCTATGGCGCTTTGCGGGGCGATTCGCCAGATCCAGGTAGGCCAGGAAATACTTCCCGTCGTAATAGAGGATATTGTCCCAGCGCCGGTTGAGCAGCGAAAAGACGCGGTGCACCTCGTCTATGTCCGTTTTGCGCTTGTTCTGCTTGTTCACGATGCTGACAATGGTTTCTGCGGGGACAATGCCGTACATATTCACGCATCCACGTATATATAGCGACAGATTGTTGAAACGCCGCCATTCGGTTTTGAAGCTGGGCATATCGATGTCGTTGTATGCCACGACGAATTCGATGGGTATGGAGCTTGAATATGCGAATTCATAGTAATACCCGCTGCGGGCCAGCCAGCTCATGCGCAGCCCTTCCGGCACGTCGTCGTCATCGTCGTCATCGTCGCTGCTATAGGGATCATAGTAGCTCTCGCCTTCTACGCTGAGGTATAGCTCAAGCGCATCCAGCTCGTCTTCGTCCATATTCATAAGCACGGCCTTCACGTATTCGGGCTCGCCGATCTTCTCCGCTATGAAGCTGGCAAGGTCGGCCTTGTTGAGCCTGGAATATCCGGAAAGGGCATGCAGCTTGGCAATGCTGGACAGTTCCTGCTTGGTGCGGCAGCCGAGAAGCGCTTCCAAATACTCGTCCATGAATAGGGAGTCAAAGCCGTCGTCCAGATCGTCGCCTAAGCCCTCAAGGCCATCGTAGAAGTTTTCGTCAAAGCCCTCATCATCGTCCTCGTCGAGCCCGTCATAGAAAGTCTCGCTGGCGTCGCGGCCGAATGAGTCTGAAAAAGAGGGGTAGCCGTCGCTCAGAAGGCGTTCGTTCACTGCGGCCATATCGAAGGCGGCAGGCGCCTTGTCGGCGAAGCTGCGCCACTCGCGTTCGGGCGTGGCCTTTGCTGTGCCGCCGGAAGCGGATGTGCCCAGGAAGCGGGCGGCGTAGCGGTGCACCCCGCCGCAGTCCTCTGGCGGGCAGTCGCCCTCGCCGTCAAGGACAGCAGGGCAGCCGCCGCTGTAATCGGGCATGACCTCCTCCACCTCGACAGTGTGTGCCCAGAAGCTGGAGTAATCGTATAGATAGCCAAATCTGTCGCCCGCATTGATGAAGTCTTCAATATTTTGGGCGTACAGGTAGTCAAATGCAGCCATGATTTCGGACGCGTCCACATAAAGCGCGTACATATGGGAGACGCCGATCGTGTATGGATGGCTTTCGAACATGAAACTGAAAGGGGACTTGTTCTGCCATCCCATGGCGTGGTTCAGGACATCGTGAAGCTCGATCAGGGAAAAATCGCCAGGGACGACTACGCGCCTCCAGACATGGGGGGTCAGGCAGTCAAGGCTTATCTTCAATTTGTATGTGGCCAGAAATTCTGTATAGCGGCAGTGTGCGCCATACAATACCTCCCTTCATTCTATACTGCCCGCAGGCAATGCTGCAGGAGAACAGTATTAGATGTAATATTATAACATCTGCCGGAGTGTTTGTGTTGCAATTATTTATAATATTTTTTGGAAAGTCTTCCGTAATTTCCCGAATCATTCCATCGGGGTTTTGGCAATTCCAGAACGTTTTTGGCGGCTGCAAGAAAATTGCCCAGCTGGGCACGGCTTTTCCGAAAGTTTCTTGGATTTAGAATTGCTTTCTGGTATACTCTATGGTAAGGATTATTGGTGTAACATTGGCTAGAAGCATTTGGAGGAGAATGGCATGGGCAGAGGAGGAAGAAGCGGCGGTGGAAGCGGTGGTGGGCGCAGTTCAGGCGGGCGCAGCTCAGGCGGCCACAGTTTTGGAGGCAGATCGAGTTCGGGCGGCCGGGGCGGCGGCCCACGTGGGGGTTTTGGCGGTGGCAGGATGGGAGGCAGCAGGGGCGGATACAGCACTACCCATGTGCATTATGGCGGCCATAACAGGCATGTATGGGTGCATGGTGCGGGCACGGGGATAAGGCGGCCGTATTACGAACGCCGAGGCTGCTTCAGTATGGCGGTGTCCATGGCCCTGGTGCTCATGATCATTGTCGTGGGGATTGCTGTCATTATGAACAACGAGCGCCGTACCGCTTCATATCATAGGGAGGCCCTGCCCGCGTCAGTGGTCAGCGAGACCGACTACATCAGGGACGACGCGCGCTGGCTGGACAATGCCGGCGTGGCAAGGAGTGGCATGAGGTATTTCTTCAAAGAGACAGGCGTGCAGCCATATCTTTGGATTACTGAGGACATAAATGGTTCGCGCGACGCCGGCTGGGATGAGATCGAGGCGGCGATGGAGGAGATGTACCGTAAGGAATTTACGGACGAAGGCCATATGATCGTCCTGTTCTACGAGCCGTACCCAGAGGAGTACAAGACCGCGTACCTGGCAGGCTCGGCCGCCAAGGGCGTAATTGACGACGAGGCTTCCCAGATAATACTGGA
>JAIRSA010000016.1 GCA_031255695.1 Eubacteriales Family XIII. Incertae Sedis bacterium
ATGAAATCGGGCTTGGACACCTAGCTCGATAATAGTACATCATAAATATGGATATATTGCAAGTATTTTTGATAAGGCGGGGCGGCATGCTGATCTAAACCGCCAAATTGTCCAAACTGCGCCAACTAAGCAAAAGAGGGCAGCCACACTACGACTTCAGTGCGCAATGCTCATTCAGTGCGCAATGCTCATTGAGATTTGAGCGCACATGAGATATAATGGTGGTGGAAGGATGGTTGCGCATGAAAGTTTATTTGGACAATTGCTGCCTTAACAGACCGTTTGATGATCAGCGCGAAGACGCAGTGCGTATGGAAGCTGAAGCAGTGATGGCGATTATTAGCAGATGCGATAATGGCGCTTGGGAATTTTGCATCAGCGATGTGTTGTTTGATGAGATTGACAATACGCCTAATCTTGTCCGCAAGCAAAGATTTTTGTGCTGTACCGATCGGCACGGAGCCACATAGAGCTGACTGCTGACATCGTTTTGCGCTCAAAAGAATTGGAATGCTTTGGTCTCAAATCCTACGATGCGCTTCATTTGGCAAGCGCTGAGGCAGGTGGTGTCGATGTTTTTCTTACAACAGATCGTAGGCTGATAAGCGCGGCGGAACGGTCGGATATAGCCATTAAAGTGAAGAACCCATTATTATGGCTGGCGGAGGTGCTATACGATGAATACTAATATTAATGCAATACGCGAAGAGGGGTTTCGTGTGCTGGTGGACGGGCTGGGAGCCGCAGGGGCGGTGAATTTCCTGCGGCAGTTTGAAAGCGGCAACGGCAACTATACCGAAGAACGCGAGAAGCTTATGGAAGGCGTGACGATTGACGAAATCGCCACCCGGATACAAAAACGCAAGCAGCAGGGCGGATCTGTGAAGCCCTGACAACGTTGATTCTGTAGATTCCGGCGACGCCAGTTGACCCAGCCGCCACTGCATCAGTGATGCATGCCCACTCTGGCGTATGTGGGCATTGATACAATGCGGCATGGCGCTGCTAACTGGCGTGCAGAAGTTTACGATTGCTTGCCCGCCCAAAATATGGTAGAATAATTCATAACAGTATAAGCGATTGTAGGCGCATGCCGGGGGAGTGTCGTAACGCTTGGGAGCATCAGACTTCGCGATCAGATTGCGGGCGCATGCCGGGGGAGTGTGCTATCACAAAGGCCTGGCGTATTTTTTGAGGGGATAGTTTATGTCTATTAAATGGCTAGAAAAAGCCCGTGAAAATAGGATCGATAAATTGGAAGAGGATGCCTACGAAACTAAAGATAAATATATGGAATCTGTCTTGGGCAAGGAATATGGAATGGTCATGCATGCCATCATTCCTTATGCTATTGGGGGCGGCCTGGATTTATACTATTATCCCAATTATTGTGCCGGGGCGGTAATAGCGACAAAGGAATTGACGAATTATAAATTCAACGAGCCTAAAAACGATCAATATGATGCGTATGAATTGATCATGATAACAAAGCACAAGATCGATCTCGACTCAGTAAAAGAAGGGGAACCTTGCGAAAATACATTCGCATATGATCATAAATCTATAAACGGCATATTGAATTGTATAGCGCCGTATTCGACACAATCAAAATTAAACCAATATGACACGATTGAATTTCCCGAAGACTTTGAAGGCGTTGGCGGGAAATGCCTTATTATCGACGCATTTTCGCATCCTCTTTGTGACAAAAGCACACGGAACAAGAAGTTTGGGCTTATGCTGTTAATGGAAATCCATCGTAATGAGATGGAGTACGCGATGCAGCAAAAGGGGCGGGATTTAATCGAAAAATTTAAGGCGACGGGGATTTATCCCTTCACAGGCATCAATAGGCCGTCGGTCGTATGAACAATGCTGTAAAATCGGCCGCAGAGGTGCCATGGTTTTAGTTGGAGAGCAGTATTAGCCGCGTTTCGATCGGGGAACGGTATAGCAAGTGGCGGGAGCGGCATGGCAGAGGGGCTGGCATGACAAGGGAAAAGGTTATGGAGAAGTTTCTTGAAAAACGGGCCTCGCGGATCTTGGCGGCCTTCATGATGCTGCTGATGATCGCCATGGCTGGCTGCTCCGGCGGAGGCGCGGATCTTTCGGGCGGCGCGCCGGAGGGCGGCGGGCAGGCATACAGCTTGAGGATCGGCAATGCGTTGGCGGACGCGGACCCGATAAACGTCGGGCTGCGCCAGATGGCGGAAAAGGTGAGCGAACGCACTGGCGGCGGGCTTGAGATCAGCGTGTATCCGTCCAGCCGGCTGGGCGATACGGCCGATGTGCTCGAACTGGCCAAATCCGGCACGAATGCCGGGATAATAATCGATTCGGAGCTATTGGCGGGCTATGTGCCGGATATGGCCATATATTCCGCCCCATATGTATTTGACAGCATGGCCGACGCGAGGAAGTTCATCGATACGGACATATTCAAGGAGTGGGACGCAGGGCTGGCGGCGCATGGGATGCGGGATCTCGGCTTCAACTGGTACCAGGGCGCGCGGCATTTCCTTACGAACCAGAGGGTAGGAAAGCCTGCGGATCTGAGCGGGCTCAGGCTCTGCGCCATGGACAGCGTGGCCGCCCAGGAGAGCATGAAGGCCTTTGGCGCCATCCCCACGGCCATGGCATGGGACGATGTATACCGCAGCCTGCAAGTGAGGGCGATCGACGCGGCGGAGGGCCATAGCAAGGCCGTCTACAGCGCCTCGCTATACGAGGTCATAGACTATGTCGCCGAGACTGGGCATTTCACGCTTTATGCGGGCCTCGTGGTAAGCGAGGGCTGGTATCAGTCACTGCCCTATCAGTATAAGCGGATATTGCTGGAAGAATCCCGCGCGGCCGGCGACTATGCGACGGAACTGACGCTGGAGATGGAGGCCAGGCAGAAGGCTGAGATGGAGGCTGCGGGCGTGGAGTTCGTGCCGGTCAATATCGGGCTTTTCAAGGAGGCCAGCAAGAGCGTATATATCACCATGGGCTGGGAGGATCTGAAAGCGAGGATCGACAAGGCGCTCCAGTAAGCGTGAAAGCGCGGGGCTTTGGCGTCCATATCCGTGGCGTCCATGTCTTGGCATTCGTGTTTTGGCGCCCAGGCTTCGCCGCCAGCGCGTGGCGCCCATATCTTTGGCATTCGTGCCTTCGCGCCAGACCGGGCATGGCATCCGCCAACGCGTGGCGCCCAGTCCTTGCTGTCAGCGCGTGGCGCCCATATCTTTGGCATTCGTGCCTTCGCGCCCAGGCCGGGCGTGGCCGCCGCCCCGCTGGCAGACAGTCCTAATCGTAACGAAATCCAGGAAAATTTGTAAAGCGACGGAATACAGACTTGACGAAATCTTGCGCAGGGGTTATAATTATACTGATTACCGATCAAAACGGAGTAAATGTGTCACCATTTTGATCAGTGGGCAGCTATTTGCACATACTCGCGATAACCCTACCATAGTTTAGAAACTGGTGATTTCAAATGGAAACCATAACTGACGGCACCGTAAAAGAAAGCGCCCGGGAGCGGGCATACAGAATACTCAAGAATTCTATAATAATGTTGGAACTTGAACCAGGGACCATGGTCAGCGAGAGCGACCTGGCAGCGAAGATCGGGGTTTCGCGCACGCCCGTGAGAGAGGCCCTTATGGAGCTTGGGAAGACCAAGATCGTCGAGATAATCCCACAAAAGGGCAGTTTTATATCAAATATTGACTATGATCTTGTCGAAGAATCTAGATTTATGCGTTTGGTGCTTGAAATGGCTGTGGTGGAGATTGCATGCGAATCGGCCGTGGACGAGGACCTGCTGGAACTTGAGGAAAATCTGGTTATGCAGGACTTCTGCATATCCAGCTTCAATTCGGACAAACTTATGGAGCTTGACAACCAGTTTCACAAAAAAATATTCTGCATCGCGAACAAACTTCAGACATACAACATGCTCAGCGCCATGTCGGTACATTTCGACCGTGTACGCAAGATGAGCCTCGACACGGTGGAAAATACGGTGAAGGACATAAAGATCGTGGCGGATCACCAGGCCATCCTCAAGGCTATGCGGGAGAAGGACAAGGCGGCTGCCAAGCAGCATATGGAGAAGCACCTGTCGCGTTGCAGGATCGACGAGCAGCGGATCCGCGAGAAATACCCTGGGTATTTCAAATAGACGGCGGCCGCACTGGCGCCGCATGCAAGCCTTCGGTTGGCGCGCCGGCGCCGCATGCAAGCCGTCCGCGGCGATCGGGACGGCGGCTGCGCCTTAGCCCACGCGCCACCAGCCGGCATGACGGCGGCCGCAGCGCCCTCTGGCGGCCGCAGCGCCCTCTGGCGGCCGCAGCGCCCTCCGGCAGCCGCCGCAACCCATTTGCGCCGACCCGCTTCTGTAGGTGCTGCCGCAGCCTAGTGCTTGTGCAGGTATCTGCGGAGCGCGCCCAGCACTTCGCTGAGGTCGAGCGGCTTGCCCACGTGGGCATTCATGCCGGCTGCTATGCATTTCTCTACATCCTCGCGGAACACGTTCGCCGTCATGGCGACTATGGGTATATCCTTCGCGCGGGGGATGTCCAGGGCGCGGATCCGCCGCGTCGCCTCGAAGCCATCCATCTCAGGCATCTGCACATCCATGAATATCATGTCGTAGAGCTCAGGCGCGGCGCTGAACATCTTCACGGCCTCGGCGCCGTTCTCCGCGCAGTCTATGGCGAGCGCGCAGGGCTCAAGCAGGGCGAGCACGATCTCGCGGTTGATTTCCACATCTTCCGCCAGCAATATGCGGTTCCCGCTGAAGTCGTCGGAGGCCTCTATGGAGTCCGACTGGGCGTCTATGTCATCGCCTATGCATTCGTTTATGCAGTCGGCTATGGAGGACGGGAACAGCGGTTTCGGCAGGAACCTGTCCACGCCGGCGCCCTTGGCCTCGTCCGCAATGACGTTCCACTCCGTGGCCGAGATCATTATCACCACCGACTTGCCGTTCGTATGCGTCCGGATGAAGCGGGTCAGATCCACGCCGCTGATCTCAGGCATTTTCCAGTCAATAAAATAGACATCGTAGGGCCCGTTCTTCGAGATGGCCCTTATGGCCTCGGCACCGCCTGGCGCTGTGTCGCATTTGAAGCCGAAACGGGCGGCTACATCCGAGAAATAGTCCCTTGTCTCGCAGGCGTCGTCGACTGCCAGCACACGTATATTGCTCCAGTTGACGCCGGGGTTGAGCTGCATGCGGCGGATTTCCGTGGGCAGGCCGGCCTTGATGGTGAAGGAGAAGACGGAGCCCTTGCCCAGCTCAGAATCTATCCATATGCCGCCGCCCATCTTCTCGACGATCCGCTTCGATATGACGAGGCCTAGCCCCGTGCCGCCGAATTTCCTCGACGTGCTGTTTTCGGCCTGCTCGAATGACGAGAACAGGCGCGACTGCTGCTCCACGCTGATCCCGATCCCGCTGTCCTTGACATCTATGCGCAGGGTGCACGAATCCTCGTCCTCCTCCAGCAGGCAGGCGCTCAGGTGTATGCTGCCGAACTCCGGCGTGAATTTCACGGCGTTGGACAGGAGGTTGGTCACGACCTGCGACAGGCGCTGATCGTCCCCGTGGATGGCACGCGGGATGTCCTTGTCGATGTAGACGGTGAATGTCTGGTGCTTCTCCTCCACGCGGAAATTGATGACGTCCGTCACCTTCTGCAGCATCTTCTCGAAGACGAAATCGGTGGGGGAGAGTTCGAACTTGTTCGCCTCTATCTTCGACATGTCCAGTATATCGTTTATCACGCCGAGCAGATGCGTGGACGCGTCGCCTATTTTCTTGAAACAGTAATCCTTCTTCTCCAAGGCCTGCGCGGTCTTGCCTATGGCCGTCATGCCGATGATGGCGTTCATCGGGGTCCGCATTTCGTGGCTCATGTTCGAGAGGAAATCGCTCTTGGCGCGGCTGGCCTGCTCCGCGCGCTCCTTGGCGTGCTGGATCTCCGTCACGTCGTTGCTCACGATAATATACCCTGCCTTCTCGCCGTCCCTGTCGTACAGGTAGCTGGCCGAGCCCTTGAAGTAGCGTTTAAGCCCCTTGTGGTAGTACACGTCGGCCTCGCGCCCTGCCAGCAGCGCGGTGATGGGGCAATATTCCGAGCCTACAGGGTATATGCTTATGTCCTGGTAATGCTTGCCCACCACGTCTTCGATCGAGAAAAGGGTCAATGCCAGGCCGGGGTTGTTCACGTAGATTATATTCCGGTTCATGTCAATGATGCATAGCGGCCCGCGCACGCTGTCCGTTATGCTGTCGGCCATGTCGTCGAAGGAATCGGCCAGCATGCCGAATTCGTCCTTTATGGGCGCGTTGAAGCGGAACTGCCGCTCGCCGGAACGGAAGCGCGATATGCCGTTTACGATCTTCGTGATATTGCCGGTCAGGAAGGACGCCATCCATATAGCGATAAAGACGACGAGCACGATGATGACCAGCGTGGTGGACACAAGCGAGAACAGCGTTTGGGCAAGGTTGCCGTCTATCGCGCCCTTCAGGCGCTCCCCCGTCTCCTTGGCAGGCTGCGTGAAGTCGTCGAGCCCGGCGCCTATGGCGACAAAGCCGAAGCCGCGCTTCGAATAGCCGTTTTCCTCGGAGGGCGCGTACTGCCCCGTGTAATACGGTATGGCGGCGGCCGTATTGAGCTTGTAGAGGCCGCTCCACATTATGTAGAATGAGCCCGAACCGCCGTCTTCCGTGAGATCCATCCAGCCTGTGCACTGCGGCGCGTTGTTCAGATAGCGCCCGTCAAGGCCGACTAGGCCCTGCCGGGTCAGTTCGGACGACGGATTCTTGCCGCGTGACTGCTCGTCGAATATGGGCAGGCCGGCCACGAAGTCGGTCCATTTCTTGACGCCGCTCTTCTGCCAGCCATCGTATATGGAGGTCTCAAGCCACGGGACCTGCGGCTCGCCCGTCTCGGGGTCGAAGCCGACGATCGAGTGGTGGCGCGGGTGGCAGATGCTGCGGCATTTGTAGTCCCATACAAAGGCATAGTTGCCCTCGTAGGCGCTCGCCAGCTCTGTGTAGCGCTCTTTCGTGGGGGTCAGGTGATCCACGAACTCCATGATGTGGTCATGGTTGAGGGCCAGCGTCACATAGCCTATGGTCTCGCCGTCTGGGCCCTCCACGGGGCTGGCCCAGCGCACGATCCCCTCGAAACGCTGCCCTTTGGGGTTCTCCTCGCCGGCGTAGGCCTGGTCTTCAGGCGCATACTCGATCTCGTATTCGCGCGTTTTCGCCGCCTGCTCAAGGTTCGAAGGCGTGTACATGCCTATATAGTTGGCGCCGACATAGGCGCCTATGACATCGGAGACGTAGATGCCGCCGGGGCTCAGCCCCTGCAGCTTATGGAAATATTCCTCGGCCCTCACATAGGTGTTGCGCTTCTGGGACACGTCTCTTTTCACATGGCTCATGGGGTAGTTCGTCTTGGGCGAGCCGGAAGCCACCACCTTTACGAGCTCCCGCCCGTCCAGCCCCACGAATGTAATCTCGTCGTAAAGCGGGATGTCCACATATGTGAATTCGTCGGCCGGGCGGTATTTGAAGCCGTTCATGTCGTTGTTCTCGTCGTTCGTCGAAACGCCCTCGCCGTCGGTCAGCGTCGCGTCCCTGGGCGTGGCGGGGATCCAGGACTCGCCGTCTGGCGACAGCACCCATTCGCTGCCCTGCAATACGCGGCTGGTCCTGTTTTCGATGAATTCCCGGTAGGCATCCTCGGAAGGCGTGAGCGTCGCGGCGTAGAGTATTTCGCTGTCGCGCGCGTACAGGAAATCGGCCAGCCTCCGCGCGGTGTTGGTCGTCATGCGTTCTATATTCTCTTTTGCGCTTTGGTCGAGCGCCTTTGTGGCGTCATTGACGGCTATGTCCCTGACGATATCCCCAAGCGCGGCGATCTGCTGCCATGCGATGAAGGCAAGCAGCACCAGGGGGATGATTTTTACGATTAAAAATATGCCGATGAGCTTGCTCCGCATGCCAAAGCCTAGATTATTCCATATACGTTCAGGCAATTCGGCAATAAATCTCGAAATTGTCTTCACCTTACCCTAACCCCTTTAATTAACCCCTTCTTTTGCCGGGGATCCCCGGCGCCCCTTTTGTGCCACGGTTCCATGGAGGCCCTTTTATGCCGCGATCCCCAGCCCGCCCTTTTGCGCCATGCCCCCTGCGCCCCTTTTGCGCCAGAGGGCCCTGGCGGCCTGCCCGCCAGGCAAACGGATATGAGAATTGTGGAAAAGCCTCGTGCATCTAGATTATAGCACAAAAAATGTAGAAAAGAAAGAAATTATTTAACAAAATATCATTTTTGCTAAATTGTGTGAATAAGTTGCATAATCATGCCCAATAAACTCGAAAAATATGACGATATGTCGATGAACGGTTTAATGTTTTGGGATTGTCGCTGCCCAGTGCATTGCCGTGCAGGCGGGATTGGCAGAAAGTTGTGAAAATTATGGGGATGTGCCGGGGCCGCGCCCCACGATATTTTCTTGCGCACATGGCGTTTTCCGGTTGTATTTCAGGCGCGGTATTGTTATAATGGATAATGTAGAGCAATTCACAATATGAAGATCTGCCATTGGGCCGTTTATACCGGAAATATTCGAAGGGAAAATTCGATTCGACATATTTTCGGATTTCTTTGTGGGTGGATGCTGATGTGCTGCATTGCTCACGAGTGTAATACTGTTCTCCGATTGAAACGTAGATAAGATTTGTGCGATGATTTGCCGTCCTGCAAGGCGCAAAACGCAAGCGAACCCGAAGGTTCGGTGAGGCTTTGCAACGAAGCAGGGGGGTG
>JAIRSA010000034.1 GCA_031255695.1 Eubacteriales Family XIII. Incertae Sedis bacterium
ACCCGCGCCCGCGCCAGCCGTGACGCCAGCGCCAGCCGCGAAGCCCGCGACGCCAGCGCCAGCCGCGAAACCCGCGCCCGCGCCGGCCGAAACGCCGGCCGCGCCGACACCGGCGGAAGCTGCGAAGTCCGCGCCGGCCGTGACGCCAGCGCCAGCTGCGAAACCCGCGCCGGAAGCTGCGAAGTCCGCGCCAGCCGTGACGCCAGCGCCAGCCGCGAAACCCGCGCCGACGCCAGCGCCAGCTGTGACGCCAGCGAAACCCGCGCCCGCGCCAGCCGTGACGCCAGCGCCAGCCGCGAAGCCCGCGACGCCAGCGCCAGCCGCGAAACCCGCGCCCGCGCCGGCCGAAACGCCGGCCGCGCCGACGCCAGCGCAAGCTGTGACGCCAGCGAAGGTCGAGCCGCCAGCGCCAGCTGCGAAGCCCGAACCGGCGCCAGCGCCAGCTGCGAAACCCGCGCCGGAAGCTGCGAAGTCCGCGCCAGCCGTGACGCCAGCGCCAGCCGCGAAGCCCGCGACGCCAGCGCCAGCCGTGAAGCCCGAACCGGCGCCAGCGCCAGCCGTGACGCCAGCGCCAGCCGCGAAACCCGCGCCGGAAGCTGCGAAGCCCGCGCCTGCCGAGAAACCCGATCCGACGCCAGCGCCAGCTGCGAAACCCGCGCCGGAAGCTGCGAAGTCCGCGCCGGCCGAAACGCCGGCCGCGCCGACGCCAGCGCTAGCTGATGCTGAGGAACCTGATTACATCGGCCCTGATGAGGTCGATTTCGCCGAAGTCGAGCCTGAAGAAGACATGGCCGCCACGTCTGCGGAAGCGGCACCCGCCGAAGCGCCAGCGGAGGCTGACGCCGCGCCGGCGGATCCTTGGGGCACTTTGACCGGCACGCACCCCATGGATATGATGCAGGGGATTATCGGGATGGACGAGGACGACGGGCAGGCCATGACGATCTGCCCGGAGTGCGGGGAGTATCTATCCCCAGGCGCCATGTTCTGCCCGAATTGCGGCAGTTCGTTCTGATATTGCGGTATTTGGAAGAGGAGGGCGTATTTCAGGAAGGTGACGGATGTTTTGCGAAAAGTGTGGAAATGAGAATACTGACAGCTCATTGTTCTGTATATATTGTGGAGCGAAACTGGGAGGCACTGGGACGCATGGGATTGCGGCCGCAGGCGGCGGGCCTTATCCGCCTATAGGCGCAATGCAGGGATCGCCGGATGTCTATGACGGGGCAGGCAATTACGAGTCACAGTTCTATATTCCTGCACGCATGCCGCAACAGCAAAGGGAATCGGTGGACAGCGATTCCCTTTATGATGATGCCGCTGCCCGTGGGGCGATCCCCGCCAGCGTCCCGTCTGCCGCTGAAACAATGCCAGCCGCCGGTGCGCATGAAGCGCTCGATTGGGGCGTGGCGCCGGCCACCCCCCCGCCCGCTGCTGAAACAGCGTCTGCGGGGAAACCAGCCGCCGGTGCGCATGAGGCGCTTGATTGGGGCGCGGCGCCGGCCACCCCCTCGCATGACTGGGGCACAGCGCCGGCCACCCCCCCGCCCGCTGCTGAAACAGAGGCGGCCGACGGCGCCGTAGACGCGTCATCCAATGTCTTGCTTGCCGCGCTCGGCGCCCTTGAAGCGACGCCGGCAGGCAGCGCCGACGCGTCCGCGAGCGCCCTGTTCGCCGAGCTAGGCGCCCTTGAGACAGCGCCGGGCAGCGCTGATGATAGTGGTTTGCTTGCGGCTTTCGGCGCCTATGCAGCGGCGCACGCCGGTAAGCGGACAGCGCCCGCCGGTTCGAACGCCGCTGGCGCCCCCATTGCGCCTGTAGCGTCTGCCGACCCGCCCAGCTTGCCCGCTGGCGTCCCCATTGCGCCCGTCGGCACCCCCGGCCTGCCCGCTGGCGCCCCCATTGCGCCCGATGGCGGCGCATTTGGCGCTACAGCCTTCGCGCCTCAAGCAGCAGCCCCTGCCGGTTCGAACGCCGCTGGCGCCCCGATTGCGCCTGTAGCGTCCGCAGATGGCATGTCCGCCGCGCTCGGCGCTTCCGCAACAGCACCCGCCCTTAACCCTGCTGGCACCCCGATTGCGCCTGCCGACCCGCCCGCTGGCGTCCCCATTGCGCCTGTAGCGCCTGCCGGCCTGCCCGCCAGCACCCCCGATCTGCTTGACAGCGCCGCCGCTGCGGAAGGGCAGCCGCGCATGGCATGGCAGAAACCCGGCGGCGGCTATTATGCTGCGGACGAGTTGTCGGCGATGACGAAACCATTGCCGAAGAAGCGCAAAAAGGGCAAGAGGCTCATAGTGGCGAGCGTGATATTGATGCTGATGATCGCCGGCGCGGCCGCCGCGAGCGTCTTCATCATGCCAGAGCTTTATGCGCGGGACGGCCTGCCGCGAAGCTACAACATGGCGGCCCGCTATATTGATAAAAAATTCACAAACATGGAGCTGCTGCTGGAAGGCAAAGGCTATCTGCCTTTCTACGAGGCCTCAAGCCTCTTTGAATCAGAACTGTTCGAAGTGATCCAAAGCGAAAACGGCGCACCCACCTACGCGCCCGACGTGATCCGGCTTGCGCACGACGCGAAGGAGCGCCTATACGCGCTGAATATAGACAACGGGCGCGAGGTCATAGAAGCGCTGTCGGAAAAGGGCGATCTGCCGGCCATGGAAAGCTTCTACAACCCGGCCATGCTGAATGAGCAGAACAAGGACGATATATTGCCGAATATGTTCGAGGCCTATAGGGAAAACGCGGATTACGCCAATGCCATAAATGTCCTGAAAAAGACCCTGGAGTTCGATTTCACATATGGGACAATGGCATCGGTGCTGGAATATAGAAACCGCCTCGGCGAGGAAAACCTGGGCGCCTGGCAGCGCCTGGGCGCCGAAAGCTATGAGATGATGGCGCCCTTCGAGGGCGGCCGCGCCTTTGTGGCGGCATACGTCAGGGACGAAAGCGGCGAAGGCGGCGAGGCGCTGAAATGGGGGCTTGTCGATGCCGAGGGCAATCTGCTCGTCGAACCTGTATACGACAGGGTCGAGGGGTTCATGCAGGGCAGGGCCGCCGTAATGAAGGACGGCAAGTGGGGCTTTATCGATATTGACGGGGCGGAAGTGGCGCCCCCGGCATATGACAGCATAAAGGGCGCGAGAGGGCCTGGGCTGGAAGCCTACGCCTTCGGCGGCGCGGGGCAGGATGACGGCGCTGGCGGCTCAGTCGTGGGCGGCGCGGGCGGCGCGGAAGGCCCAGTCGTTGGCGGCAATGCCGGCGCGGGCGGAGCGGCGCGGGATCCCGGCGCCGGCAGCGCGGCTGGCGCCGGCGCAAGCAGCGTAGGCAACGCGGATCAGGGCACTGCCGCAGGCAACAGCGCACGGGGCCGCGGCTCGATCGGCGCGGCGGCGGGCAACAATGACCCTGAGCACCGCGACACGGCGCAGGGTCTGGACGCCTACGCCGTGGCGGATCCCAGCAAGGAGCGCATGGGCTATTATGAAGGCTTCGCGCCAGTGCAGAGCGGCGGCTACTGGGGCTTCATTGATATGGACGGCAACCCGCTCGGCGAAGGCTTCATATACGACGACGCCTGGTACTTCAACGAGGGCGTGGCCGCCGTCGAGATTGGCGGCGAATATGGGCTCATCGACACTTCCGGCGCCTACATAATAGAGCCGGGCGCCCCAGGCTGGAACGGCATTGACTTTGACGCCATAAGGCCCGTGTACGAAGGCCTGGCGGGCGTCGATTGGGCCGGCCGCGAGGAACACGGCATCATCAATAAATCCGGCGAACTCGTGGCAATATTCAATATTGGCAGTATTGACATGATGCAGGAATACAGCGAGGGGCTGGCGCCCGCAAGGCAGCGTTTCGAGGGCGCGGCGAAATGGGGCTTCGTGAACAGGTACGGCGAGACGGCCGTCCCCATGCGCTACGACCAAGTGTACCCCTTCGAAGGCGGGCTGGCGCAGGTCGGCCTGAACGGGAAATTCGGCCTCGTCGATGGCCGGGGCGATGCCGTCGTGCCCGCCGTCTATGACGAAATCGGCGATTTCCACGACGGGGCGGCCTACGTCGCGAAGAACGGGAAGGCTGGCTTCGTGAAAAGCAGCGGCAAGATGATATGCGATACGGTCTACGAGTATGCGGTGGATTTCTCGGATGGGCTAGCGGGGGTCTGCTATGAAGGCCTGTGGGGCACGATAGACCTGGGCGGCGCACAGGTGGCCGGCCACATATTCGAGGGGATCAAAAGCTATTCGTGCGGCCTGGCGCCCGCGAAATTCGACGGCAAGTGGGGCTATATCGATACCGGCGGCTTCTTCGTGATACCGCCCGCCTTCGACGACGCGGCGCCGTTCTCCGAAGGGCGGGCGGCGGTCCTCGACAATGGCAGGCGCTATTTCATCCGCATGCCTGCGGGCCCCGGCACCGGCAATGCCGTCGGCGCGGGGCTTATAGGCAGGGCCGTGGACGAAAACGGCGCGGCGGCCGCGCGCGCGGCGGTGCGCTTCTACGAGGCCGCCGACGTGATGATGTACAAGCCGCTGAATTCCGTGTACACCGACGAGAACGGGATGTACAGGGCATTCCTGCCGGAAGGGGCGTATAAGGCCGTCATCTCTGCGGAGGGTCACGAAAAGAGCACATTATATCTGGATAATATTGATATAATAAATGGAAATAGTGAAAATTATGCACCGCAGGCTGTGCTGCCCAAGTCCGGCAGGGCAGGCGCGGAGGGCGTCGCGAGGGTGAATATTGCCGATGCCTTCACGGGGGACGGCATTGAGGGGGTGGAGGTGCGCTTCAGGAGGGGCCTCGACAACACGGGCGGCGCCTGGGTGCGCGGCGCCGACGGCGGCATTGTCTCCACGAATACCGACAGGGGCGGGCGTTTCAGCGTGCGGCTGCCTTACGGCGCCTATACGGCCGAGGCGTCAATGCCGGGCTATGTGACGGCGCACGTGAATTTCTCCGTGAGCGAGTTGTCCGGGAGCGGCGGGATCGCGACGAAGGCGATGACGAGGGAACTGGCGCCCGGCGAGATACGCGTCGTCCTGGAATGGGGCGCGGAGCCGCAGGACCTGGACGCGCATCTGGTGGGCCCGGCGCCGGGGGGAGGGAAGGCCCACGTCTACTTCCCGGACAGCGGCGGGGCGGGCGATGCGGCCCTGAGCAGCACCTGCGCAACGGGCAACGGCTTTGAGACCCTCACGATCTATGCGCGGCCGAACAGCGAGTACAGCTACTCCGTTTTCGACCGCACGAATGGCGAGTACAGCGCCTCTTACGGGTTGCCCATGTCGGGCGCCAGGGTTTCCGTGTACAGGAATGCCGGGCGGGAGGCGGTCTACGACGTGCCGGCCGGCCAGCCGGGGAGCCTTTGGAATGTGTTCCGCCTGGAAAACGGCGGGCTGACGGCGGTGAATGATGTGACGGCGCGTTTCGACCTGTCGTTTTATACATATTGACGCCAATATGGGCGCGTGTATTGATGTCCATGTATTGATGTCCGTGTATTGATCTCAATGTATTAATGTCAATGTATTGATGTCCGTGTATTGATGCTAATGTATTGATGTCAATGTAGGCGCTTTTGGCGGTGCCCGCGTCGGCGCCCATGCGGATGATGGCATCGGCGCCCGTGTTGACGCCTGTATTGAAGATTTTAGCGGCGCGTTTATTGACGCTTTTGAGGTGTGCGGAGGTGTGCTTTTGGTGGCAGAAAGGGCGAATGGCCAGAAACGTAGGCGCAAGGTCAGGATACGCTGGGGGAGATTCCTGGTTTCGCTCGTGATAGCGGCGGCATTGCTGGCGGGGATCGGATTCGCGGCCGCGAATGCCATCAGCGGGGGCGCTGCCCTGGGCTTTGTCCGGCAGCTTCTCGGCGGCGAGGGCGGCGGCGCGGGGCACCAGGGCGGCGAGGAAGCTGACGGGGGCGCCGGGGACGCGGGGCTGGCGGGCAGCGGCGCCGGGGAGGTGCAGCCGGAGGGCGCTGACGGCGCTGACGGCACGGAGGGCGCGGATGGCGGCGGCCTACAGGCGGGGGCGGACGATGCCAGGCCGGAAGCGGCTCCATTCAAGGGACTGTATTATTATGAAAGCGACAAGCTTGACAGGTATGTCGCCTATGCGGCGGAGCACAGCGGGCTCAGCGCCGGCGATGTGGTGTGGAGGGTGAACATAAAGCTCGACAAGCCCTTCTACACGGACATCGAGATCATAGAGGACGTGTACAGCCTGCCTGTGCTTGTGAATAAATATTATCGGCTGCCTGACGATTTTGCCCCAAAGGAGTTTGCCAAGATCGGCGGGGGCTATCGCGTCACGCCTGAGACGGCGGCCGCCTATGAGAGCATGGCCGCGGACGCGGAGGCGGCGGGCATGGCCCTGAGGCCCGGCTCCGCGTACAGGACCATAGAATACCAGGTGAACCTGTACGCCAGGTACAAGAGCGAGGACGGGGAGGCTGCGGCCGACACGTACAGCAGCCGCCCAGGGCACAGCGAGCACCACACGGGGCGGACCATAGACCTGGTGGGCCCGACGGGCACGCTCAATGGGTTCACCGGGACGGAAGAGGCGGCCTGGGTGGCGGAGAACGCGCATAAATACGGGTTTATTGTAAGATATACGGCTGAAAACGAGGAAATCACGGGCTACATGCCGGAGTCCTGGCATATAACATACGTGGGCGCCGAGGCGGCGGGCACGATGAAGAAAGAAAATATTAGAAGTCTGGAGGAATATATGGTAAAATACGTATACCATAGTCAGTGATGACGGCGCGCTTTCCTATGTGCTGCCGCTCTATCCCAAATGGCCGCCCCGGCAATGCCAATGCCGACGCGCGGCAAGCCCCGCCGCTGTGCGGGGCCTGGGGGCAGGGCTCGTGGAGGGTATATGTTTGTAATTGAGAGGTGAGAAATAGTGAGGCTTAGGAACTGGAAATACGAAGGGCCTGAAGTTGAGATGGTGAAGAAGGGCAGCCGCGATGAAGGGAAGCCCGATGTAGAAAAGCTGGGGAATACCATAAAACACCCGTTCGCGACGGGCAAGTTCTATGGCACAGTGAAGAAGGATACAGAGCAGAACGGGGAGTTCATGTGGCCATGGCTGTCGGAAAAAGCCGAAGACGAAGCGCAGGGCGAGGCCGGGATGCAGGACAGGACGGAAGCGCAGGGCCAGGCCGAGGCTAGCGGCGGAGCGCAGGGCAAGACCGAGGCTGGCGGCGGGACAGCGCCCGCCAAGGCTGTCGCCAAGGCTGCCGCCCCGGCGGCCTCCACGGCCGCCAAAACAGCGCCCGCCGAGGCCGCCGCCACGGTCGCCGAAGCCACAGCGTCCGCCGAGACCGCCCCCCCGGTCGCCCCTGCGGCCGCCAAAACAGCGCCCGCCGAGGCTGCCGCCCCGACCACCCCGGCCGCCCCCGCGGCCGCCGAAACAAAGACAGAAACAGCGCCAGCCCCGGCCGCCACGGCGGCGGAAGCGGTGCTGTCAGCCATAGATGACGCATCCGCGGCGCAAAACAGAAAGGTTGGTACGGAAATGTCTATAAATCACAAAACAAGCATACGCACCTCAGGCGCTGAAGCATACAGCGCCCCGCCCGCCGACGGGATCCCGCCCGCCGACGGGGCGCCGGCCGCCGTCAGGATGCCGCCCGGCCGCCAGGACATCGCTGGCACGCCGGACATCCCGGACAAAGCCCGCAGCGGCGCCGTGGATGCAGCCGCAGAGCTTCCGGGGGCTGGCGCAGGGGCGCAGGCCTACGCACCGGGCCTTCAGGGCGAAGCCGCCCCGCCAAGGGCGGACATGCGCCAGGCGACGGCCAGAAGCAAGAAGTCCGGATACAACATAGGGCCGACAGTGGGCCTCGCAGCGCTTATAACAATGGTCATCGTCCTGATCGCCTTCCTGGTCAGCAAACCGGCGGACGAAATGCAGCGCCCGCAGGCAGACCTCGGCGGCACGGCGCAGGTGGCGGCGGAAGAGCCGCAGACAGAAGATCCCGCAGAAGGGGCCGCGCAGGGGCTTGCGGACGGCGGCCAGGAAAACCCGGCAGACACGGGAGAAGCGGCCGGCACAGAAGCAGTGGCTGACGGTGGCCTGACCGGCCTCTGGCAGGACAGTGTATACACCAACAGTTTTCTGGGTATCCGTTTCAACATGCCCGAAGGCTGGGAACGCAAGAGCGACGAAGTCCTGAATTCGCCCAGCACCATCCCCGACGGCGGCAAGCTGGACGCCTGCCTTGTCGTGAACAACGAGACAGGCGACAATATACTGATACGCCTGTTCGATCTGGGCGTGACCGTCGACGGCACCGCCATATACGAGACCGAATTCCTCAGAGGCATGAAAGAGGCCGGCGAGCGCGACACAGCCGCAAACGCCGTTTTCGGAGACATCTTCATGACGAAGGTCGGGGATGCGCAGTACTGGGGCATCCGCGAGGTCATAGCGGATGTCGCGACAGTGTACTACCTCGCGCGCCGCGTCGAAAGCTACATGACCATCATAACCATAAAGACAGAAGGGGAGCTGGACGGCGTCCTGGCGAATTTCAGCTAATGACACTGAGTGAAAGCACGATCCGTCACCCCCCGCCCAAAACAAATCCGAATGTATGCCGGTTCGGCAGAGGATGAGAGCCAATAGCCCCGCCCATACATCATCGCCGTCACCCACAAGTATATCTGCGAACATTTCTCTCGTGCCGGCATACGCCTTTAGCTCCCTGCGGGCAAGACATGTTGACATAATGTAACTTCTGGGTTGACATTATAACGTTAGCGGGTTATAATGAGTTAAATTCAGAAGTGAGGTGATAGCTGTGCTGGATTTAGCCGAAGCGCTCGGCCTTAAGATACACTCCGCGCTGTGGGATGGCGCGGGCAGGGTCCCCTATATGCTTATTGAGACTTATGATTTCCGCAAGATAACGCTTGACGGCGCGCCTTGCATATTCGCTGAGCCGCGCGGCGACATCCCCCCGGTACAGACACTGCTGCGAAACATTGAGCGCATACGGGAGGTTGAGCCTTTGCCGGTCGTTTTGAAGCTGAACGGCCTGTCCGGCGAGCGGCGCAAGGCGCTGATTGAAGCCCGGATTCCATTTGTGGCGACGGAGCAGATTTATTTGCCTTTCCTCGGCGTCGCGCTGAGTGAAAGGCTATATGCCGAGCCGAAGCCGCGCGAAAAGCTAATGCCGTCGGCACAGCTTGTGCTGTTCTCCTATCTTTATCAGAATGGCGAAAGAATGTATACGAGCGGGCTGGCGGATAAGCTGGGATTGAGCGCAATGCAGATAACCCGTGCTGTGCGTCAGTTGCAGAAGCTAAACCTGCTTGAGGTATCGAAAGAAGGTGTCAAAGTCGTCGTAAGCGGCAGGACGAACCACCGCGCATTATTCGAGGGTGCCAACACCTATCTGCTAGATCCTGTACGGGAAATAATCTATGTTCCGAGAAATGAGCGTACACAAGGTTTGCCATATGCCGGCCTCGACGCGCTTGCCGAGCTGTCCATGCTTTCCGCCCCCTTTGCCACAACACGGGCTTATTATAATCGCACAGACAAGCTAAATGGCGAAAACTCGCTGACCGACCGAGAGAAGCAGATACGGGTGGAAGTATGGAAATACCCCCCCGCCGTTCTGTCCGCCAATCCCAACAGCGCGGACCCGCTGTCGGTCATAGTATCGCTGAGGGATGAGCGTGACGAGCGCGTAGAGCAGGCGATCGAGGAAGCGCTCGCGAATATGTGGAGGTAGGGAAAAGTAGACAACAGCATTATCAGGCGTATGCGGAGCTTCAAGGAATGGTTTAGAGATTATGCCGACAATTTCGTTATTACGCAAAACGGGTTCAATACCCCGCAGTTTACTGCGCTTCCTTTTTCCCGCGACGGGTATTGAACCCATTCCTAATCCTTCCTTTTTCCCGCGACGGGTATTGAACCCACTCCTAATCCTTCCTCTCGTAACAAACCACCCACATCCCCAATACCCCGTAGTCTTGCTGAGGGGTGGTTTATTTTGTTCTTGTTTGATGCTTGCTTAGATGCTTGGGATTTGATGCTTGAGGATGCCCCTGAGGATAACAGCCACTTCTTAGCCTTGCCTTTAGTGGCGGCTAATGGTAAAATATGCTTGCAGACATCGCGGGACGCGCCTGGAGGGAAACCTGACCGCGTCTTGGGTTGCCAGGCGGCGCTATCGGGATTATTATTTCGAAAACATTTATAGCGGCAATCTAATTGACGCATCGATCGGCGCATTAATGAGAATATATGGAAGTAAGATTTTAGACGAAATAGAAATGGGGAAATGCACGGATGAGGCAATTGAAACAATAATAGAATATAAAGGACTATATAATGAAAGCGAGTCGAAAGACGGCCACAATTGGGACGAGGAAGTGTTTATGGGAATAAAAAATCTATAGGGGGGTTTATATGGGGTTTTTGCCTGTTTCTAAGGCGGACATGGATATACTAGGCTGGGAGGCGGTGGATTTCGTCTTGGTGACGGGGGATGCGTATGTGGATCACCCGTCTTTCGGCTGTGCCATAATAGCTCGCGTGCTGGAAAATAATGGATATAAGGTCGCTGTGCTTTCGCAGCCCGGCTGGAAGGGGCCTGAAGATTTCCGGCGTTTCGGCAGGCCGCGCCTGGGCTTTATGATAACGGCGGGATGCGTAGACTCTATGGTGAATAATTATTCGGTCTCGAAGCGGAGGCGGAAGCGGGATGTCTACAGCCCCGGCGGCGAGGCAGGCCGTCGCCCGGACAGGGCCGTGATCGTATATTCCAATAGGGCCAAGCAGGCCTACAAGGACGCGCCGGTGATTTTGGGCGGGCTGGAGGCCAGCTTGCGGCGCCTGGGGCATTACGACTATTGGGACAACAAGGTTAGGCGCTCCATCTTGCTCGATTCCAAGGCGGACATCCTCATCTATGGCATGGGGGAAAGGGCGGCGCTGGAGGTGGCGGCGGCGCTAAACGAAGGCTTTCCGGCGCGGGACATAAGCTGGGTGCGCGGCACCGTTTTCCGCTCGCGCGAGGCCCCGCAGGGCGCAATGGCGCTGCCGCGCTTCGAGGCGCTGGGCGACAAGGCAGCCTATGCGGAGAGCTTCAGGCACCAATATGAGAACACCGACAGCGTGAGCGCATCTGCGCTTGTAGAGGAATATGCTGAAGGGCTCTGCGTAGTGCAGAACCCGCCGCAGCCGCCGCTCACGCAGGCGGAGATGGACAGCGTGTATGAACTGCCCTATATGGGTGTGCCGCATCCGGGCTGCGTAGGGGAGGGCGGCATCCCGGCTGCCGAGGAGATATCGTTCAGCCTTACCGCATGCCGCGGCTGCTTCGGCGGCTGCGCATTCTGCGCCCTCACGGCACACCAAGGCCGCGTGGTGACCGGTAGGAGCAAGGGGTCGCTGCTGAGGGAAGCGGAAAAGCTCACGGAGAGGCCGG
>JAIRSA010000035.1 GCA_031255695.1 Eubacteriales Family XIII. Incertae Sedis bacterium
ATATACTTTCCCACACCGGCGCGCGGCTGATGTCGATATGCGAAAAGTCCAATATGATCGACACCGTATACAACAGGATCCGCAAAGATCTAAGCGTATTGCAGCCATTGGCGGACGACAGGGAAGTGTCTGAAATCATGGTGAACGGCAAGGATTCCATATTCATAGAAAAAAATGGCAAGGTGCGCCGCGTGGATGTCCGCTTTGAGACCGTCGAAGAGCTTGAAGAAGTGATCCGGCGCATAGCCGCCAAGGTGCACAGGGAGATAAACGAGCTCAACCCCATACTCGACGCCAGGCTTGACGACGGTTCCAGGATAAACGCGGTCTATAAGAACGTGGCGCTAAACGGGCCGAGCCTGACGATCAGGAAGTTCCCCGAAAACCGCATAAGCATGGAAGACCTGCTGGGCTTCGGCACCATTACCGAGGGGGCTGCCAGCTTCCTGCGGCTGCTCGTCGTGGCAGGATACAATATTTTCATAAGCGGCGGGACGAGCTCCGGGAAGACTACATTCCTGAACGTGCTCTCGAACTATATACCGCACGATGAGAGGATAGTGGTGATAGAGGACTCCGCAGAGCTGCAGATCACGGAGATCGAGAATATCGTTCGGCTCGAATGCAGGAACGCGAATGTCCAGGGGAAGGGCGGCGTCACGATGCGCCACCTGATCAAATCAAGCCTGAGGATGAGGCCGAACCGGATAATCGTCGGGGAGGTGCGTGGGGAAGAGGTGCTGGATATGATACAGGCCATGAACACCGGGCACGACGGCTCATTGTCTACAGGCCATGCCAACTCGCCCAAGGGGATGATATGCAGGCTTGAGACCATGTACCTACAGGCCGCCGACTTCCCAGTCGAAGCCATAAGGCGCCAGATATCGGAAGCCATAGAGATCATCGTGCATCTGGGCAAGACGGCCGAAGGGCTGCGGAAGGTGCTGGAGATATCCGAGGTTTCCGGCATGTCGGACGGGGAAATCGTGCTGAACACGCTGTACCGCTACGATACGGAGTGCGGGCTGACGCCCACAGGCAACAGGCTCGCAAACGATATGAAGCTGCGCCGCAGAGGCCTGCCGCCAGATGCGGGCATGGACGCCACTGGCGCGGCGGGATAGCTGGGGCTTCGCCGCCGAGGGCAGACGCGGCAGGACAGCTGAGGCTTTGCCGCCGAGGGCAGGCGCGGCAGGACAGCTGAGGCTGGACGGCACTGGCGCGGCGGAAGGCAGCCGCCTGGCGCGGGCCCGGAACCATTAAACCATGGAAGGAGGGGCGAAATGCCTGATTACAGCACATACAGCCTCACAGGGCGCGAAAAGGTACGATACTGCTGCATGTCCGCCCTCGCAGCCCTCGCCGTAGGCGAACTGTTCTATCAGAGTGTTTTCGCGGCAGCGCTGCTTTTCCCGCTGTGCGTACCGGGCGTGCGGTTCTACGAGGGGCGGCTCGCGGCGAAACGGCGCGCCGCGCTCGGCACATCATTCCGCGACCTTCTGTACTCCCTGTCGGCGTCCTTCAGCACAGGGCGCCAGATGCCGGAAGCCCTCAAGGAAGGGCTGGAATCGCTGAAACTCATATACAAGGCAGACGACCCCATCATCAGGGAGCTGGAAGACATGAACAGAAAGCTGTTTGTGACACGCGAGACAGAGAGCGCGGTGCTGGACGATTTCGCTAGGCGCAGCCACATAGAGGACATCCGGAATTTCGTAGACGCCTATTTCATCTGCCGCTCGACCGGGGGCGATATAGAGAAGCTGGTCGTGAAGGCCGCCGAAGTGATAATGGAGAAGATGAATGTACAGAAAGACATTCAGGCCATCACGGCGCAGAAGAAGCTGGAATCCAAGATACTGCTCGTCATACCATGTGCGATACTGCTGTTCCTGCAGCTGTTCTCCCCCGACTATTCGGCGATCCTGTATGGGACTGCGGCAGGGCGTATGCTGATGACGCTGGCATTTGCGGTGACTATAGGCGCGTACCTTTGGAGCCTGAAGATCACAGACGTCGAAGTATAAGGAGGGCGGTTGGATGCAGGGCACAGAGAAAAAAACATTCATAAGGCTGCCGGCGCTCTTCAGCCGCAAACGCAAGGCGGAAGCTGCGGCAGGGGCGCCGGCCCAACATGGGCCTGACATGGGGCAAGCGCCTGGGCGCGGGCACAGGCTGCCGGCGCTCTTCAGCCGCAAGCGCGAGGCTGGGCCCGCGCCGGAAAAACCGGACAGGGCCGGCGCCATGATGCAAAAACTGGCGGCGGCAATGCCGGAATTCATGACCGGAAGCGGCGCCGAAATGGAAAGGCGGCTGAAAGCAGCCTTCGGCAACAAGGATTTCAGCGCGGACATAGCAGCGGAAAAGAAGCAGAACGCCTTCCGATGGGCAGCAGCCTTCATCATGGCGGCAGCACTCATAGCGGCGGCCCTGACGCAGGCCCTAGGCGCGGGCAGCGAAAACACCACATCATTCGAGCGGCCGGGCTTTATGGAGCAGCCCGTCAGCTTCGACGCCAAGGTGAAGGCGCGTTTCGACACAGAAGAGGTCATCAGGAATGTGCATATAGTGATCCGCTCCAGAGGGCTTGACGAAGAGGAAAAACAGGAGAGGATCCGTAAAACGGCAAAAAACCTTAAAAAGCTGATATTGGGGGAAAACGAGAGCCTTAACAAAGTGAATTCCGATCTGGCGCTCGTAGAATGGGATGACGAGACCCTTGTGCGCATCGTATGGTCGTCAGACAGGCCGGAACTGATAGATAGCGGCGGCATGCTGAACAGGGTGGCCGCGCGGGAGGGCGAATTCGTCAAACTCACTGCCAGGCTTTCGCTGGATGACATAAGCGAGGCCGTCTCGCTCGCCGTAAGGACAGGCCCCCCGCTGCTGGACGGGAATGCGGACAAGAGCCTCGACATGATCATAAATGGCGATCTCAAGCGCCTGAACGAATCGGACGAGGGCGCCAGCCTGGTACTCCCTGAAACAGGGGCATACGGCGTGAGCTATATATGGGAGACAGAGGAAGCAAATTACCATATACTGGAGCTTTGCGCCCTACTGCTTCTCATACCGCTCATATACAAGTCGCGCTACAGCCGGATCGGCAAAAAGGTGGCCGCCGCGAGGGAAGGGGTGGTGCGGGACTTCCCTGAGTTCATAAACAAACTGCTGCTCCTGTTGAACGCGGGGCTCGTCATATCAGCCGCCATATCCCGGATCGCGGCGGAGTACGAGGAGAGGCGGGGCGAAGGCTGGCCGCGGCGCCACCTTTACGAAGAGATATCCGCGATGCAGCAGCGGATCGACAAGACGAACGCCTCGCTGGCATATGAGCTGAATGTAGTCGCCTCGCGCAGCGGCGTCAGGGAACTGATGCGGTTTGCCTCAATAATATCGGACAATATAGACAAAGGCAGCGCCTTGGCGGAAAAGCTGAAGGCAGAAGGCGATCTGGTGTGGAACGCCCGCAGGAAAAAGGCAGAAGAAGCAGGGCGCATAGCGGAAACCAAGCTCGTAATGCCCATGACGCTGATCCTGCTGGTGCTTGTCCTCATCACCATAGCGCCTGCCGCGCTTGAGATGTGATGCTGCTGGGCGCGGGGCGGCGGCGCAAGCCAGAGAACAGTATCGGCATGGTTCCACACATTATCAACAGTATCTTGAAGAAAACAGACGAAAGCAGGTGCAAAGATGAAAAACAGCAAAAAAGGCATGGAGTTAGTGCAGGTGGCGATTCTGATAGGCATAGCCGTATTCATAGGGCTTATATTCAGAAACCAGATCAACGATTTCGTGACCGGGATATTCGGGAACTTGATGGGCGCGGGCTTCTGATGAAGAACAGCAAGCGAGGCACCGCGATGGTTGAGGCGGCCATAGTATTCCCGCTCGTGATAGGCGCGGCAATGGCGCTGATATACATAATGACGAACCTCTACAGCTTTACCGCCCTGCAGTCGGCGCTGCACATAGAGCTGCGCGGCGAGTCGGGGCAGGCTACGGGCACCGTAGGGCGTGAATTGTCGGACAGCGGGCCACGCGACAGATACCGGGCGGCGGCAGAACGGCGCAGTTTCAACATAGAAGAGCGCAAAAAACTGATGCGCCCTTATATGGAGACGGAATACGCGGCAACCTATAGCGGCAATGCCATGATAGGCCGCGCGGCCGAAAAGACCGCGTACGGCAGGTACTACCTGATCGACGAGGCAAAGCTGGTAAGGGACAAGTCTATGATCTCGGATCTGATGGGGCTAGGCGGGGACGGCACAGAGGATGCCGAGGAGGACTGAAATAGGCGCTGCGTACGCTGCGGACGTCTGAAGTGGGGCGGAGGGCGTACGCCGAGGATGGCTGGCGGCGCCGTCGTGTGCGCTGTGGCGTCACAGACGCCGAGGATGGCTGGCGACGCCATCACGGATGCCGGGGCGCGGCGGGCGCCGAGGGCTACTGGCAGCAGCGCTGTGTCGTATTCTGCGGCCGCAGCTGAGATTGTGCAGGGCAGGTGTGTTTATGGCTTTTACGAAAAGAGGCTCTACATCGGTATTTCTGACGCTGATATTCGCGTCGCTTATAATCGTCGCTTCCGTGCTGATACGCGCCGCGGGGCTGTCCGCAGGGCGCAGCTACGGCGACGCGGTCTTCAACATGGCCGGGCGCTCCCTACTGTCGGAATATGACCAAAAGCTGTTTGAAGACTATGGGATCTTCGGCATGCGCTCAGACGAAGAGGATGCGCGGCGCAAGCTGCTGCACTACAGCGACGCCAGCCTGGAAAGGCGGACAGGGATGGGCGGGGCGGTGTGGGTGCTGCCCTGCAGCGTCCGCGATCTGACAACGGATCTCAACGAATTCTCGCTTCTCGACGTCGATGTCTTCGAAAAGCAGATTTTGGGGGACGCAAAAAATATTATAGTAAACAGAGCAGCCGACATGCTGCTCTCCGGCTCCGGGGGATCTGGCGCCTCCGCCGGGGGCGCATCCGGCTCCGGAGGGTCAGGCGGCTCTGCCGGTGGCGCATCGGGTTCCGGGGGATCAGGAGCTTCCGCTGGGGGCGCTGCCGGTTCCGAAGGGGCCGGCGACAGTGCCGCAGGGCCCCGTGGGGTAGTGGGCGAGCTAGGGAACGGGGCGATCATAAACGCATTGCCATCCCAAGGCGTAAGCGGGGGCGGCCTGCCGATCCAGACTATGATCGACAATGGGCTGCCCAGCGCCGAAGAACTGCTCGGCAGCGGTTCGGACACCCTGCTCGTTACGGAATACCTGCTGTCGCGTTTCACGTGCGCCAAGACCCCCGTGCCCAAACTGGCGTCGGATCACAGCCATTTCTTCGCCAACGAGGTGGAATACATCATCGCCGGCGAACACAGCGACAGCAAGAACTACAGCTCAGTCAAGACAAGGCTTGCGCTGCTGAGGTTTGTGATGAACGAGATACACATCCATTCCAACAGCGAAAAGATGAATACAGTCACAAGCATACAGACCGCCCTTTCGGCCGTCGTGCCCCCGCCATGGCCCCAAGTGCTCCGTGAGCTCATAATAGCCCTATGGGTGACGGCCGAGACCGACAACGACATGGAACTGCTCGCAAGAGGTAGGCGTGTGCCCTTGGTAAAGTCTAAGGAAAACTGGGCCTGCGGCGCGGGCGGCATCGCGGAGAAAGTGCTCGCGCACATCAATGCCACAGGGCCCGGC
Source organism: Eubacteriales Family XIII. Incertae Sedis bacterium (assembly GCA_031255695.1). Classification (GTDB taxonomy): domain Bacteria; phylum Bacillota; class Clostridia; order Peptostreptococcales; family Anaerovoracaceae; genus JAISED01. The sequence goes on from JAIRSA010000035.1 coordinate 5,704, forward strand.
AGGCCGAACGCCGAGGAAGCGCCGCCGCCGGAGCCGATAGCGCCGGAAAAGGAAGAAGGTTTCCTATATGTAGACTATCTGCGGCTGTTCCTGTACTTTGTGCCAAGGGACGTCAAACTGCTCCGCACTATGGATCTGATACAGCTCAACCTAAAAAGCTCGTATTATGATTCATTCCTCATCCGCGATCATTACACAGGCATACGCTACAGCCTTTATATGAATGGGGACAGATTCGAATACACGCACACATATGCCAAACAGGACGGCAGCGAGGGCCATGAATAAACTGCATGCAAAAAGCAAAAAGGGATCGTTCACAGTGGAGGCAGCCATTTTCCTCCCGATCTTCATAATAGGGATACTCTCCATCGCCTATATACTGAAGGTGATCGCGATCCAGGAAAATGTGTTCAATTCGCTTTCCGACGAGGCCAGGAACATAGCGGCAGAGGCGTCTATAGTGCCGTATCCGGCTTTCTTCAACCATGACGTGGCGGAACGCGTGCGGGCGGAGAACGGCAGCGAGATAGAAAGATTCCGGATATCGATGTTCCTATACCGTTACGGCATCAGCGACTATACCGATCAGATACGGGTGACGGCGGACTACGATGTCAAGGTGAAGCTGCCTGCCGCCTTTGTCGACAGGATACCGGTCTCAGACACGATACTCTGCCGTGCCTTCGTAGGCAAGCTCAACACTTCAAAGCCTATGGACGCCGATGAATTCAAAGAAGAGAAGGAATCTGTGACGGTCTGGGTCTTCCCGCGCTCCGGCACTAAATACCACAAGGAAGACTGTTCCTATGTGAAGGTCTATCCAAAAGAGGTGGCGCTGAATGAAGGGGTACGCAAGAAATACGAGCCGTGCGGGATCTGCAAGCCCAGGGAACTGGGCAATGGCAGCCTCGTGTACTGTTTCCAGACGAGCGGCGAGGTCTTCCACCGCGCTGACTGCCCGGTAGTGGAGCGGTATGTCGTCTCCATGGAGAAGGAGGAAGCAGAGTCGCGGGGCTACACACCCTGCTCCGTATGCGGCGGGCACTGAATGTCTCCGGCGCGTTCAACAGCAACCGGGGTTACCCTGCTCCGTATGCGGCGGGCACTGAATGCGCATATCCCGCCGTTGTTGCCCGGCGGCGGCCCGTGCCCCGCATGCAGCTGTTTCTAAGGCCAGCAGGGCTGAATGGCATCCGCTATCTATGCCGGAGAACAGTAGGAGGACAGAATGGTAGAATATATCGAACAGGGCGCCGGCGGGCGGCTGGCGGTGATGGAGGCAGGGCGCCATATCCTGCCATTTGAAGAAAAGATCATAACTTCCGGGAAATGCCCGGCCCTGCTGCCCTGCGTGGTTTTCGACAATATGGGCAGGCGCGCGCTGCATTACGGCGCCGCCGGCTACACGCCGCTCGGCGAGTTCTGCGTGGGCAGCCTCGATCAGGCGCTGGGGCTGCTCTACATGATCCCCCAGACCGTAGGTGAGGCAGAGGACTGGCTGCTGAGCGCCGAAAAGCTCAGCCTGGCCGCAGATGGCGTATATATAGGCGCCACAAGCCCCGGCCCAGGCGCCGGCGCGATCATAAGGGAAGTCCGGCTTATCTACGGCTTCCCCGGCAGGAAGCCCTTCCGCACACAATATGCGGAACTGCTTGAGACGATGGCCTCGTGGGGGCATATCCCAGGGCTGGGCGCGGCGTCAAGGCAGATAGGGGAGAGGATACAGATCGAGAACCCCGGCATGCGCGCCCTGCTCAGGATAGTAGAGGCGGCGAGAAGGGAGTGGAACCTCATACAGCCGGAGCCAGCCCGCGAAGCGCCTGCCATTCATGGCCCGAAAGCATAGGCCGCTTCGGATCCGGGGCAACTGCGGCGCGGGGCAAAATGAAAACTTTAGCGCAGCCCCCAATCGCTCTAAGCCAGCCGCGGCGCGGCGTGCCACGCAGGGGCGGAAATTATACAAAACAAAAAAACTAATATATTGGCGCAACAAATTCACGATTATTCTTGACATAAAACGACAAGTGACGTAAAATATACTAAAATCAGGGCAATGGAGCAAGATACTATATCCATTGCCCTGTTCTGATTAATCGTTTCTTTGGATATCAGATTCCCCAATCAATCAGTTCTAAGAAATGGAGGTAGCAGAAAATGAGTGTTTTAAGGTTTGATTCTAGGGATCGACGGACCTCAAAGGTGGTGGCTTTCATCCTCGCTTTGACCTTGATCCTCCCCACAGGCTTCGGTACGGCATTCGGCGCGGACATCCCAACAGGGCAGACTGACGCCAAACAGGCCGCATCCACTCAGGCAGAGCTGCCTGAAAGCGCAGATTTCGTGGCCAGCGCACTGCCTGGCGTAGAGATCGCCGTCAGCAAGCCTATCATCGAAATGACAAAAAAAGACACGCACACGGTAACGCTTACCGTCCCCGCCATTGCCTTCGACACCGTCCCCGCAGACGCGGACGCATGGGCGAAGTCCCTGACATGGGAGCTAAAAAGGGATTCGGAGGACAGCCCGCAGTGGGCTGACGATGCGACCAAAGCGCTGTTTAAAAATATATACACAGGCGATCTGCTTGAAAACTGGAAAACATGGGGCTACAACGGCACGGACGGCGCCCCGATGTTCACCGGCATAAGCGTCGCAGGGAGCGACATAGGCGATGCCGTGCGCGTGGAGCTGAGCTTCGACAACGAGCTCTTCTTCGCCAACAACAGGGGGGTGGGGATTTTCGACGCGTCCACCACCGCCCACAGGAACGTCCCGGCGGCCTTCGTAGGCGAATACAAGCTCACTGCCAAGGACGGCGACGAAGAAGTCGCGTGTGTTTCCATGGACTTCAGGACATACGAGACCTACCGCACATATGCCGAGCTCCGCGCTGAGCTGGACGAGATCAAGGCAGCGGCCCTGGCCAATGGGCGCTATATGGAGATCGAGTCATACGGCGAGAGCGAGGGCGGCTTCGACCAGTACTATATCACATTTGCCTCATCAAAGGAAACGGTGGATAACTACCTTGAGCTTACGGAACGTGCGGAGACAGAGCCTGCGGCGGTCCAGGCCGAGCTTAGCGGCGGCACGATCGAATACGCCCTGCCGTTCCATATTAACAACATACACCCGGACGAGAACCCCGGCTCAGACGCGCCTATAAACTTCCTATGGAAGCTGGCCACGCAGGATGAGATAGAGTACTCCGCGATAGACGGATATGCAGCTACGGGCCTTGGCGATCCGAGCGGCTACACGACCGACGCCATAAAGGAATGGTCAAATAACTATGGCCGGATCGGCGTTACACAAGGCGCGGTCGATGTGAACGAGCAGTACACGTTCGCCGACGGGACATTCGTGGTTAACGAGATACTTGAGGATATCTTCTTTATCATAACCCCGAACGAGAACCCCGACGGCAGGACTGTCAACTCGCGCAGGAACATGAACGGCTTCGACCTTAACCGGGACGGGAGCTTCCAGACCCAGAAAGAAACATACAACATGATGCAGCTCATCAGCAAATGGAACCCCATCGCTTTGGTGGAATTCCACGGGTTCGTAAACGAATTCCTGATAGAGCCATGCACGCCCCCACATGAACCCAACCTAGAATATGATATACTTGTCGAGTATTTCTACAAGGGGGCGGAGGCCTTCGGCAACGCGGCCCTGGGCAGCTTGAAGGGCATATACCCCAAGGCAGATGGCCAGCCGAGTTTCTCCCAGTACCACATACCGCTTCGCGACGGCTTCGGAAACGAGAAGGTGGGTGAGTGGGATGCGTGGGACGACCTTTCGACTAACTACACGCCGAGTTATGCCATGCTCAACAGCAACACCTTCGGCTACACTATAGAGACGCCGGACAGCAACCAGGCCTGCACCGACCTTCTGGAATACGGGCTATATGGCCTTGTATCCTTCATCGCGGACGAGAAGGATACGGTCTTCAACAACCAGCTCGAATTCTTCAAGCGCGGGATCGAGAACACGGACGTTTCGACTGTGGCGGACAACGCCCTTGAGAAGTATTACGTCGATCTGCAGGACAAAGTGCTAAACGACGACCTGTGGCGCCCTAAGTTCGATGGTGCAGGCGAGACCGGCAAGTTCTTCCCCGAATACTACGTTATACCGGTAGACAGGGACGCACAGCGGGATCCTGCGGCGGCAGCCGATATGGAGGACTTCCTGTTTAGGAACGATGTCAGGCTGAAGACATTGAAGAGCGATACGCTCATCGATGGGGTCATGTACAAGGCAGGCACGCTCATCGTGGATATGCACCAGGCCAAGAGGGGCTATGCGAATGCAGTACTGTGGGATGGCATAAACTCGTCCTTCTTCGCAGGCCTCTATTCGGAGTCCGTCGTGAGCCACCCGAAACTGCGTGGCTTCGACTGCATAGCCGTGGCCAAGGCCGGCGCCATACCCGAGGGCAGCCTTGCGGATCTTGCCGCGCCGAGGGAGGCCATAAGCTCGCTGGGCGGGGACACGCTCAGCCTGGAAGCCGTGGCCATCCGCAATAACGGCACTGAGGCAGTGCGCGCTGTGAACCGCATGCTGGCCGACGGCAAGGATGTGGGCTTCGTGTCAACGGGCACCCTGCGCGGCAGCTTCCTCGTGGAGAAAGAGGTTTTCGCAGAGTACAGCAGCGATTTCGCGCTCATCGGGACCGGCGTCGTAAAGGCCGGCGGCGATGTCTACAAGCTCGAAGAACCTAAGCTGTATATAGTTGGCCGATTCCAGGAGTACAACACTGCGATCGCCAGCGGCTACTACGAAACATGGTTCGGCGACGGCTACGGCGCCAAGAACTGGAGCAACATACACCGCAACGAGAATTCCAACTTCGACCTCATGGCCTTCGGCAGGCAGCTGGGCTTCAGGATAGCCGAGACACCTGCGGACGCGTCTGTGATAGTGGGCGCCACGGCGCTGGGTTCCGGCCAGCACGGCGCGGATGCTGTCGCGGCGGTGAAGGCGGGCAAGCCATACATAGCCACGGGCGCAGCCCCTCTGGGCTTCATCGGCAGCGACATACTGCCCGGCACGGGCTTCGACTCTACAGTCATGCGGAACGCGGAATCGCTCCACAGGGTGGACTACCCAAGCGACAGCGTGATAACGGCACCGCAGGCTCAGGCGGGCGACGACATAATCTATTCACACGGCGGTGCGTACTTCACATCGGTCCCGTCTACGGCAGCCGTGCTGATCCGCGCCAAAACCGCCGCTGAAGATTTCCACATAGCAGGCTGCTTCCCCAACGTCGGCGACGACAACCTGGGCGGCAAGGCCGAGGCCTTCAGCTACGTAGGGCCGAACGGGAACGGCGAGGCTGTCGACGTGACTGTATTTGCGAACAGCATAGTGCGCAAGGCACACCAGCAAGACGACTACCTGTTCGCGACGAATGCCATATACAGCAAGTCGCTCGGCGAGCTTTGGGACGAGTTCAGCGGCATACATGTGGAGATCTCAGTCAGCAAGCCTATTATCGAAATGACCCAAGAAGACACGCATGTGGTGACACTGACTATCCCTGCCATAGCATTCGAAACCGTCCCCGCAGATGCAGACGCATGGGCTAAGTCCCTGACATGGGAGCTGAAAAGGGATAAGGAGGATAGCCCTCAGTGGTCCGACGAGGCGACCAAGGCGCTGTTCGCCAACATATACACAGGCGATTTGCTTGGAAACTGGAAAACATGGGGTTCTGATGGCATAACTGGCAGTGTGGCGCTGTTCGACAATATAAATGTCGCAGGGAGCGCTGTAGGCGATGCAGTGCGTGTAGAGCTGAGCTTCGACAATGGGCTCTTCTTGGGTGGGACTGATGCATCCGTGCGCGCTGTGAGGAATGTCCCATCGGCTTTCGTGGGCGAATACGAACTGACTGCCAAATACGGCGGCGAAGTGGTTGCAGCCACTGTCATGGACTTCAAGACGTATAAGAGCTACCGCACATACAACCAGGTGAGATCAGAGCTTGAACTCATCAAGGCAGCTGCCGCTGCAAAGGGCCGGTACATGGAGATCAAATCCTTCGGCGAGAGTGAAGGCGGATTTGACATGTACTATGTAACGCTTGCGAAGAGCAAGGCGGCTGTGGACGGCTACCTCGCCCTCACAAGAAGGGCAGAGGCCGAGCCGGCCAAGGTGCTGCAGGAACTAAATGACGGGCTGCTGGGCGACTATGCGGTCCCATACCACATCAACAACATACATCCGGACGAATGCCCCGGATCCGACGCGCCAGTAAACATGCTTTGGACGCTGGCCACTGCGGATGAGATTACATATTCTGCTATAAATGGCTTCAAGCCGGGTGTCAAGATCGACAGCAGCCTGCGCACAACCGATGTGATATCCGAATGGAACAATAATTTCGGCAGGGTTGACAGCGAGCAAGGGGCTAGCGACATTAGGGATCAGTATACCTTCGACGATAGGACGATCAGAGTCGACGATCTGCTGGATGACGTGATATTTATCGTGTCGCCGAACGAGAACCCTGACGGCAGGACGCTCAACACCAGGCGGAACATAAATGGTTTCGACCTGAACCGCGATGGAAGTTTCCAGACGCAGAAAGAGACCACCAGCATGATGAGGCTCATAAATGAATGGAACCCGCTGGTGCTGACCGAATTCCACGGCTTCGTGAAAGGGTTCCTGGTAGAGCCTTGCACACCGCCGCATGAGCCGAACGTAGAATACGATCTGCTAGCCGAGAACCTATACAAGGGCGGCGAAGCCTTTGGCAATGCGGCTCTGGGCAGCTTGAAAGACATGTTCCCGAACACATTCTCGAAATACGAGATACCGCTCCGCGACTACCTCAATGATACATGGAGGGCATGGGATGATTTCTCGGTCAATTACACACCGAACTATGCGATGGCCAACTGCCATACATTGGGTTACACCATAGAGACCCCTTACAGCAACGAAGCCTCAACGAAGCTGTTTGAGTACGGCGCTTTCGGCCTGGCGGACTACCTCTCGCAGAACAAGGATTCGATCTTCAGCGGACAGCTGGAATTCTTCAGGAGGGGCGTGGAGAACATCGATGTCACGGTAGAGCCCGGAAGCGAACTACAGAAATATTACAGAGGGGCCACCGACAACCAGCTGTCTGAGGGCGTATGGAGGCCCAAATACGACGGCGAAGGCGAGACTGGCAAGTACTTCCCCGAATATTATGTGATACCCAAGGACAGCGCGTCGCAAAGGGATATAGCGGACGTTGCCGAAATCGAACGCTTCTTAGACAGGAATGGCGTGAAGCTCAAGGCCCTGAAAGAAGACTTGGTGATCGACGGCACCGCCTACAAGGCGGGCACGCTCGTTGTGGATATGCATCAAGCGAAGCGGGGCTATGCAAATGCCGTACTTGCGGACGGCGTCGATTCCTCGTTCTACGCAGGGCTCTATTCCGAATCAATTGTAAGCCATCCGAGGCTACGAGGCTG